>NZ_JBEYUS010000068.1:0-36892 GCF_040643635.1 Saccharopolyspora sp. NPDC047091 | reverse complement strand
CAGCACGTCCCCGGCGCGCACCGCGAGCGTCTCCCACGCCGGGACGGGCTCGCCATTGACGCGGGCCGGGGCGTCGGCGCCGGTGACGGCGATGCGGCGGTCGTCGGTGAATTCCAGCTCCGGGCCGATGTAGGTGGCCTCCAGCGCGGCGGTGCCCTCCGGGTTGCCCACCAGGAGGTTGGCCGCGCGGAAGGAGTACTGGTCGAGCGCGCCGGACGGCGGCATCCCGATCGCGTACCAGCCGTCGCGCCCGGCGTCCTGCACCGTCGTGGAGAGCCCTCCGGAGCGCACGATGACCTCGCTCATCCCAGCACCTCCAGCAACGTCCGGTTGAAGCCGTCCGGGTCCGCGAGGAACGCGGTGGGGGCGAACTCGACGTCCGCGGTGCGGTAGCGGAAGGTTCCCGCCGCCACCTCGGCCCGGATGCGGTCGTACTCGGCCCGGTCGATCGCGCGGTAGCGCAGGATGTCGCTCGGCCGCGGGAACGCGATGTTCTCGGCGAAATCCGGCAGCGATCGCGCCAGGTCGAACACCGGAGCGGGCGCGATTCCGAACAGTTGATATCCGCCCGCACCGCGCACCGGGTAGATCACCGAGAACGCGCCGCCGTACCCGAATGCGCGTTCCGGGGTATCGGTGCGCGGCCGCACGTACTTGGGCACTTCGATCTGCCGTTCGCGCGGGACCATCTGGTAGCAGAACGGCAATCCGGGAACGAATCCGAGCATGGTGACCAAGAACGGTGCGGACGTGATCGCATCGATCAGTTCCGGGGTTCCGCGGAATCCGTTGATCCGCGCCGCGTAGTCCAGATCGGTGCCGGTCGGGTCCTGGTGGTGGTCCCGGAAGCGCAGCAACGTCTCCCGGGTCCACGGGTCGTCGAACAGGATCGGCACGTCGACGATGCGGGTCGGGACCACGTGGCCGTCCGGCAGTTCGCCCGCGGTCGTCTCCAGTCTGCGCAGCTCATCGACCAGTTCAGCCGGGTGCAGCCGGTCCGGGTCGAGCCGGACCAGGTAGGAGGCGTTGGACGGGCAGATGTCGATGACGCCGTCGATGTCCTGCTCCCGCAACGCGCCGGTGATCGCCATCGCCTTGAGGTTCGCTTCCAGGCTCATTTCCTGATCGAGTTCGACGAACACGAATTCATCGCCGCCGAACTCGTACCTGGCGGGAGGCAGATGCGTGGTAGTCGCTGCCATGTCGACCTCCTCAACCGGTTTACGGAGGTGATCTGCCGTGGACCCGAGCATGCGCCGAAGTGATTCCCGGCGCAGAACCGGCGCTGAGAACTCCTTGGGCGGCCCGGGGAAAATCGCACGTTCGGGTCACCATAGCCCGCGGGCTGGGAAGATCGGTACGCGCGAACGCGTGCACCGGAATGGGCCGAAAGGGCGCGGCGAGATCGGGAGCGGAACGGCGGAGACGACCGAACGGGGCACTGCGCGGCCCGGGGCGCTGCGGGAAACTGGCCGGACCACCGGCGCGCGGCCGGGGAACACCGCAGGGCACCGGCCGCGGCCGGCAGCTGCGGGAGGTGGGTCCGGTGCAGGAACTGGTGGATCTCAACGCGGACGCGGGGGAGAGCTTCGGCCGGTGGAAGCTGGGTGACGACGAACGGGTGATCCCGTTGGTCACCTCGGTGAACATCGCCTGCGGCTGGCACGCGGGCGATCCGGCGACCATGCGGGAGTCGCTGCGCATCGCGCGCGACGCGGGCGTGGCCGCGGGCGCGCACCCCGGATTCCCCGACCTGACCGGTTTCGGCAGGCGCGCGCTGGCGATGAGCCCGCGGGAGGCGGCCGACGCGTGCCTGTACCAGTTCGGCGCGCTGCGGGCGCTGGCCGACGAGCTGGGCGTGCCGATCACCCACGTGAAGCCGCACGGCGCCTTCTACGGCCTCACCTCCCGCGAACCGGAGGTGGCCGCGGCGGTCGGCGAAGCCGTCGCCGCCGCGGCACCCGGAGTTCCGGTGGTGCTGCTGGCGGGGCCGACCGCGGACCGGGTCGCCGAGCGGGGCGTGCCAGTGGTGCGGGAGGCGTTCGCCGACCTGGACTATGACGAGACCGGGCGCATCATCATCGAACCGAACCCGGTCGCGAAGGACCCGCGGGCCTGCGCGGAGCAGGCGCTGGCGGTGCTGCGCGGCGCGGTCACCTCGGTCCGCGGCGGCGAGGTCCCGGTGGCCGCCGACTCGATCTGCCTGCACGGCGACCGGCCGAACGCGGCCGAGGTGGCCCGCGCGGTCCGGGACGCGCTGACCGCGGAAGGGGTGCGGCTCGCCCCGATGCGGGAGGTGCTGGCGGCGCGGGGAGCCGGTGCGGCCACCGAGGCGGGGAGGTCGGCGACCGCACCGGCGTGACCGGGGCCGGACCGGATGCCGCGGCCCGGCACCCGGGTCAATGGAGGGGCAGCAGCTCCTCCCGCAGCGCGACCCTGTTGTCGGTGAAGTGATCGCCTTCCGGGCTGAACGGCGCCACCTCGTCCGGCACGCAGTCGGCGAGCAGCAGGGCGTCGTCCCGGCGCTCGTCCGGCCCGGCCGCGATCAGCGGTGCGCCGTCCGGCGCCCACACCCCGGAGTTGCCGCGGTACTGCCACTGCCCGCGCTCCGAGGTCTCCCAGCCGCGCCGGTTCACGTACGCCACGAACACCCGCCACACCGCGGCCATCGCCGGGATGATGTGCTCGGTCGCGTCCGGGTACGGGACCTGGGTGGGCGTGCCGTCGTGCAGCGTGAAGTGGTGGTCGGCTGCGGTCGGGCCCACCACGAGCCGCGCCCCGCGGGTGACCAGGCTCTGGTACAGCGGCGGGAACTCGCACTCGTAGCAGTTGAGCAGGCCCACCGGGAACTGGTTCACCTTCACCACCGGCGGCAGCTCGGTGCCCGCGGTGAAGTTGATCCGCTCGGCCGCCCCGTACAGGTGGGTCTTGCGGTAGTTCGCGGCGAGCTCGCCGTCGACGACGAGCGCGATCGAGTCGTGCACGGTGCCCGCCGCGCGGTCGAGCTCGACGTAGGGCAGCACGATCGCCAGGTCGTGCGCGGCCGACAGCTCGCGGGCCGCTTGCACCGCGGTGCCGTTCGCGGGCTGGGCGAGGGCACGGGCTTCGGCGGCGCCCAGCGAGTAGCCGGTGGTGTAGCACTCGGGGAAGGCGCACAGCTGGGCCCGGTAGCGGGCGGCGACCTCGACGACCTCCTGCATCCGGTGCAGGTTCGCGGTCACCGCCTCCGAGGTGCCGACCGGGTTCTCGCCCTGGTACAGCGCGAGGCGCACGCCGGTGCCCGGCTGCGGGGGCCCGGACCGGGGGAGCTTGCAGGTGATGCGGATGGGGCGCAACGGTTTCGTCCTCTCTGCGGGGGTCAGGCAGGGGTGGTGATGGCGCCGGACAGGTAGCCGCGCACCGCGTCGAGCAGGTCCTCGGCGTGCCGCGCGGTGAACTCGTTGCGCACCACGATGCGCAGCACGTCGGTCCGCTGGCGGTCCGGCGGCAGCGCGTACACCGGCACCGACCAGCCGTGCGCGCCCAGGTGCCCGGCGAGCTCGCGCAACGTCCAGCGGTGCCCGCCCTCGCGCTGCGCCAGCACCACCACGGGCAGCTCCCGGCCGTCGCCGATGATCCGGAACGGGCCCATGCCGCCGAGCGCATCGGCCAGCGCGCTGGCGGTGCCGCGGCTGCGGGCGTGCATCGCGCGGAACCCGTCGAACCCGAACCTCAGGAAGTTGTAGTACTGCAGCACCACCGGCGCCGCCGAACGGGAGAAGCTCAGCTCGTGGTTGGCGCGCGTGCTGCCCAGGTAGTTGGTGTCGAAGCTGAGCCAGTTCGTGCGCGCCGCCGGGTCCCGCCACACGATCCACCCGAGCCCGGCCGGGACCATCCCGTACTTGTGCCCGGAGGCGTTGATCGACTGCACCCGCGGCAGCCGGAAGTCCCACGGCAGCTCCGGATCCAGGAACGGGGCGACGAAACCTCCGGAGGCGGCGTCCACGTGGATCGGAACGTCCACATCGGACTCGGCGGCGAGCGCGTCCAGCGCCGCGGACATCTCGGCTATCGGCTCGTAGCCGCCGTCGATCGTGGAACCCAGGATGCCGACCACGCCGATGGTGTCCGCATCGCAGCGCTCCCGCGCCTGCTCGCCGGTGAGGTGCAGCCCCGCGGGCCCGGCGGGGGCTATGCGTGGTTCGACCTCCCAGTAGCGGCAGAACTTGTGCCAGCACACGTGCGCGTTCGACCCGAGCACCAGGTTCGGCTGCCGCCCGGCGGTGTCCCCGCGGTGCCGCCACCGGCGCAGCAGCGAGGTGCCCGCCAGCAGCGCGGCCTCGCTGGAACCGGTGGTGGCGGTGCCGACGGCGGTCGACGGGTCCGCGTTCCACAGCCCCGCCAGGGTCTGCACGCACTGCCGCTCCAGCTCGGTCGCGCCCGGGTACTGGTCCCGGTCGATGAGGTTGTACGGCAGGTAGTCGCTGAAGAGCCGTTCGGCCTCCGGATCGAGCGCGCCGGTCAGGAACGTGGCCAGGTTCGACGTCGGGGTGATGTCGTCCCGGAGTTTGATCCGGACCGCGCCGGCCGCGGCCGAGGCGGTCCAGCCCTTGCCGGGCATCGCTCCCGGCGGTCGCGGGGGAGTCGTGGGTGGTGCGCTCACCCGGCTTGCCGCCTGCGGACACGACATGGCGAAGACCTCCTAGAGGAAGACTGCGACGTGAGTGCGCTGGGAACGCACTCGGGCGGTCGCACGGCCGACTGGAGCGGGAGGGATTGGGACGTGCGACGTTTCGAAATCTAGGTCCCGGGCGGCGGTGGCAAACATGGTCAGAAAGGCCTGCTCCGCACGTCCTGGGCCGCGGGTCCTGGTCCGCGCGAGCACCACCGAGATCGCTCGAACGTGTCGTTGATTGCGGCATCCGGGCGAAATCGGTGGCCGGTCGGTCACTTCTGCGGGGGTCGCTGACGACATAGCCAGTGGAGGCAGCGACCGGTCCGGTGCAGGTGGGAAGGCCTTGCCCGGTGGTGAAGCGTCGGCCTGCGACGGTGCGCGAAAGACCTGGTCACAGCGGTGGTGCGCGGTGATGCCCCGGTCCGGCACCGGAACGATCTCGCGTCGTCCGGGGCACCCGTGTGCCCGGTGGCGCAGCCGATGTCACCCGACCTGTGGGAGTCACCTGATGGCCAGTTCGTACCGGCGAGCCTTGGACACCGCGATCACCGCGATGATGCGCGAGGCGGTCGAGCACTCCGCGGCGCTCGAGCAGGTGCTCGGGCAGGTGAACCAGCTGGTGACCCTGCGGGTGCGCCTCGGCCACAACGGGCTGGTCGCCGGCGAGGTCTACCGGGACGCGCTGCAGCGCGCCGCCGGTGCCGGGACCGGTGGTGCGCCGAGCACGCAGGCGGCGCCGCTGCTGCAGCGGCTCACCCCGCGCGAGCACGAAGTGCTGGGTCACCTGGTCCGCGGCAGCTCCAACCGGCAGATCGCCCGGTCGCTCGGCATCTCCGAGCGGACCGTGAAGAACCACCTGCGCGCCGTGTTCACCAAGCTGGAGGTCGCCGACCGCACCTCCGCCGCGGTCAAAGCGCTCACCGCGGGTCGCGCACCCGAGCCGGGCGCCGCGGAACCCGGCACCGTCGAGATCCCGCGGCAGGGCACGGCGCCCCGCGGCTGACGATCGGCGGCGCGATCAGCGGGTACGGGCACCGGGCGGTGCGACGATCTTCTACTCTGCCGGACATGCCCGCGCTCAGCCCCAGCTCGATCCTCGAAGGCCGCAGCAGCGATCGCGTGCCGCTCCCGTTCATCATCGGGTTGATCGGGTGCGGCCTCTGCACGCTGCTGGCGGTGGCCTACTACCTGCTCACCGGTGGCGTGCTCAGCACCGTGCTGAGCGGGCTGCTGGCGCTCCCGACGGTGGTGGTGCTGGTCGCGCTGGTGCTGCTGATGGACCGGCTGGAACCGGAACCGCGGGTGAACCTGCTGCTGGCGTTCGCGTGGGGCGCCGGGGTCGCGATCGTCGGCTCGTTCCTGGTGAACACGCTCGGCGGGTCGCTGCTGCAGCCGGTGTACGGGCCGGAGCTCGGCCAGGTGCTGACCGCCTCGGTGATCGCGCCGGTGGTGGAGGAGAGCTTCAAGGGCTTCTTCCTGCTGCTGATGTTGTGGTTCCGCCGGTTCGAGATCGACGGGCCCACCGACGGCCTGGTGTACGCGGGGCTGTGCGCGCTGGGGTTCGCGTTCGTGGAGAACGTCCTCTACTACCAGAACGGGATCCTGGAGCAAGGGACCGCGGTGGCGAGCACGGTGCTGGTCCGCGGGGTGATCGCGCCGCTGGGGCACCCGATCTACACGGCGATGACCGGGCTCGGCGTGGCCTACGCGGCGCGCAGCCGGGGCGCCGGGCGCGGGGTCGCCGTGGTCGGCGGCTGGGTGGCGGCGGTGCTGCTGCACTCGCTGTGGAACTTCTCCTCCGTGTTCGGCTACGGCGGGCTGGCGCTGGCGTACCTGGTGGAGCTCGGGGTGCTGGTGGTGCTGGTGCTGATCGTGATCCGGGACCGCAAGCGGATCGTCGGGCTGATCGACACCCACCTGCCGCCGTACATCCCGAGCGGGCTGGTGCACGAGGTGGACGTGCGGATGCTCGCGACCCTGAGCGGGCGCAGGCGGGCGCGGAGCTGGGCGCGGATGCAGGCGGGCCTGCCCGGGGCTCGCGCGATGGCGGACTACCAGCTGGCGGCCACCGAGCTCGCGCTGCTGCACGACCACGCGACGCGGGCGACGATCCCGGTGGGGCTGTTCCACTCGCGGCGGGACGCGATCCTGGGGCTGATGCGGGTGGCGCGGGACGCGTTCTTCCGGCGCAGGCCGTTGCCGCAGGTGGCGGCACCGCCGTGGGCCGGGGCGCACCAGTCCGGCTTCTTCCGGACCTCGGAGCTGCGGACGACGAAGATGCCGACGTACCGGCCCGCACCCGCACCGCCGCCTCCGCCGCCGGGTCCGCTCGCGGCCCTGCGCACCCGGAAGATGCGGACGATGCCCGCCGACGGGCGACCGGGGACTCCGCCGGGCGGTGCCCCGCAGCAGCCTCCGGCGTCGGAGGCGCCGACCGCGCGGCACCCGAACACCCGGCAGCGGAACGATCACGGGCGGGACGCGCAGCAGGGCAACGCCCGGTTCGGGAACCGGCAGCCCGCGACCCAGCAGCCCGCGAGCCCGCAGCCCGCGAGCCCGCAGCGCTCGAACCAGCAGCCGCCGAACCAGCAGCGGCCTGCCCCGCCGCAACCTGGTCCGCAGCAGAACCCCCAGCAGCAGGGTCCGCAGCAACCCGGCCCCCAGCAGCGGCCCCCGGGACCACCGGCCCCGCCGCCGAACCGACCGCCCCGATCCTGAGCAACGCCCAGGTCAATGGCCCATTCCCCCGAACGCGCTGGGCGAATGGGCCATTCACCTGCGGTGGGTGGCGGTCAGCCGGTGCGGATCCGCGGCCACAACCGGGACCACGGTTGCGCCGGGCCCGAGTAGTGCCGCACCGACACGCCCTGCGCGAGGTTCACCAGCGACCCGGTCCGGACCTGCGCGACCGCTGCGCTTTCCGCGAAGTACGGCGCGAGCGGCTCCGCGGCACCCACGTACAGCAGCTCGGTGGCGCCGTCCGGTGGAGCACCGAAGAACCAGTACCCGCGGTTCGGGCTGTGCACCGGAGGCAGGCCCGCCGCGGGGCCGAGGACGTCCAGCGCCGCCGCCAGGTGGTAGGTCTCGGCGACGATCGCGGTGCGTTCCCGCTGCTCGGGCGGCAGCGAGCGGTAGGCGTCGGCGACGGTCCGGGTCAGCTCCGGCCACCCCGTCTCGTACATCCGGCTGTAGGAGGCCAGCTGCGGGTGCCGGGCCGCCACCGGGAGCGGGGTGATCGGCAGCAGCGCCAGCGGCACCACCGCCGAGACCGCGAACGCGGGCCACACCACCCACGACCACCGCGCGGTCGCCCGCTGCCGGAACCCGATGGCCCCGGCGGCGAACACCAGCCCGTAGAGCCCCGAGAGGTAGTTCGGCCGCCCCGCCGCCAGCAGGTGGAAGGCGGTGAGCAGCAGCACCGCCCAGCCGAGGAACCGCACGTGCCGCAGCTGCTCGTCCCGCAGCAGGCACCAGGTCCCGAAGCAGCACAGCGCCGCCCCCACCACGGGCCCGGCGTAGAGCAGCACCGCGGGCGGCAGCAGGAGCCGGTCGTTCTCGCCGCCGACGACGCCTGCCATGTCGACGGCGGGCCAGCCGTGCCCGACCTGCCACACCAGCGCGGGTACCGCGGCGACCGCGGCGAGCGCCGCCCCGGCCCACAGCGCGGGGCGCCGCAGCAGCTCGCGCGGCCCGGCGATGAGCACGCCGAGCAGCAGCGCCGCGCACAGCAGCACGATCTGGAACTTCGTCTGCACCCCGACCGCGGCGACGGCCCCGGCGAGCAGCAGCAGCCGGTCCCGCCGGATCCCGGCCCGGTGCAGCCGCACCCAACGCGCCACCGGCCACAGCACCGCGAGCCACTGCGCGGGCTCCACCGTCGCGGCGGCCAGCCAGTGCCCGCTCAGCAGCAGCCACGGCGACAGCGCGCACGCGGCGGCGGCGATCACCTGGGCGCGCCGGTCGGCGCCGAGCTCGCGGGCCAGCAGCGCGGTGCCCGCGATGCCGAACGCGGCGATCAGCGCGGCGGGCGACCGCAGCGCGAGCAGCGAACCGGGCGCGGCCGAGTCGATGGCGGCGGCCAGCAGCGGCACCAGCGGCTGCTGGTCCATGTAGCCCCAGTCCAGGTGGTGCTTGCCGGCGGCGATGAAGTACAGCTCGTCGGACAGGTACCCGTAGCGCCCGCTGATCAGCACCAGCAGCAGCGCGGTGAGCCCGGCGAGCAGCAGCACCGGCCCGCGGGCGAACGGCGGCGGTGCGGTGGCCGCGCCGCCGGTCGCGGCGCAGGTCCGCTCGGTCGGTACCGGCACCCGTCCTCCCCTCGTCGCGCGGCCGCTGTCCCGGCGCGGCGCGAGTCTAGGTGCGGTGCCGGTGCGGGCGCGGCGACCCGCCCGGGGCGGTCAGCGGCCGTGGTGCCGGTGGCCGTGATCGCAGGGACGGGGTGTCAGGGACGGGGCTGCCAGGGGTGGGCGAGGAAGGTCCGCCACGCCAGCTCCCACGGGAACCGGTGCAGGTGCGCTTCGCCGGTGCCGGGCTCGTGCTGCTCGTAGACCTCGGGCCCGGCGAGCACCTCGACGCCCCAGCCGCCGAGGCGGCGCATCGCCTCCTGCACGGCCGGGAACGAGATCTGCGCCCGGTTGGAGAACGGCATCGCCACCACCGGCTGCCGCTTGCCGACGGCTTCCACCAGCAGCCCCAGCGGCAGCGTGTCGGAGATGCCCGCCGCCCACTTCGCGAGGCTGTTGCAGGTGATCGGCGCGGCGATCATGCCGTCGGCCGGTGGCAGTTCGTCGGCCGCGGCCGGGTCCTTGTACTCGCTGCGCACCGGGTGCCCGGTCTTCGCCTCGAGCGCTTCGACGTCGAGGAACCGCCTCCCATCGGGGGAGGCGACCACGCACACCTCCCAGGCGTCCGCTTGCGCGAGCTCCACCAGGCGCCCGACGTCGCGGGCCGCGGGTGAGCCCATCGCGAGCGCGTAGAGCACGGGTCTGCCGTCGTCGAGCACGGTGCCGCTCACCGCCGGATGCCGCACCAGGCGGCGAAGTGGGACAGGCTGTTGGTGGAGCGGGCATCGCTGGCGGCCAGCGACTGCACCGTCTCGTGCACCTGCGGGTGGTACCGGGTCAGCTGGGGCGCGATCCGCCGCGCGGTCTGCAGGCATTCCAGCGAGCGCCGCCGGTCGCCGTGCAGCAGCCAGCCCCGGGAGAGGTCGATCCAGTAGTGCCCGCTGCGGCTGGGCGCAGTGTGCTCGGGCAGCTGCACGGTGGCGGCCCTGGTGACGGCGGTGGTGCCGTCGGCGAGTTCCACCGGGACCGCGACGGCGTGGATGTCGACGTTGGTGGCGCCGAACTTGGTGCCGTAGTGGTTGGCCTCGTCCTGGCCGTCGACGACCATCGCGCGCGCTTCCCGCAGGTGGCCGTCCGCGAGGTCGGCGTCGGCGGTGCGCGCGGCCATGATCGCCGCGCGCAGGTGCACCGCGCCGCGCACCGCCGAGGTCGCCGGGGTCTCCGGTTCCGATTCGATCAGGCCCAGCGAGCGGTCCAGGGAGCGCAGGCCCGCGTTGTAGGAGCCGTCGAACAGCAGCACCAGCGCGTGGTTCCACTCCGCCACCGAGCCGCGCACCGGGTCGGCGCCGCGGGCGGAGGCCGCGCGAGCCCGCTCGTCGGCCAGGTGGCACAGGTCGAGGTGCCCCAGCCGGTACAGCGCGATCATCGTGTAGGAGTACGCGGTCGCGAGCAGTTCGTGCACCGCGGTCTCGTCCGGGTGCGCCCGCGCCGCGTGGTGCAGGTGCCGGAGCACGTCGGGCAGCGCCTGCACCGCCTCGGCGTGCCGGGTGCGCCGGTCCCACTCCTTGATCCGGGCCACGTCGGCGCGCAGGTCGGCGATGCTGCGCGGGTCGGCGTCGAGCTGCGGGTCGTCGCCTTCGACCAGTGCCTGGCGCAGCGCGGGCACGCCCGCCTGGTCCGAGGACGGTCCGGCGAGGCGGCTGTGGTGCGGCTGCTCGGTGAGGTCGGTGATGTTGATGGACAGCGCCCGTGCGACCGCGGCCACGAAGGAGTGGCTGGCGGCGCGTTCGCCGCGCTCCACCTTGCGCAGCAGCGAATAGGAAACCGCTGCCCGCACCGACAGCGCCCGCTGCGTCACGCCGTGGATCTTGCGGAGTTCGGCGATGCGGGAACCGATGCGAGTCGGATTGTCGTTCTCGACGTCGTCGCCGGGACCCTCCGGCGAGAGGTCGGTTTCCATGCCGTTTCCGTGCGTCATGCTGTCTTCCCCCTTGTACGCCTCGCTCACGAAACCTGATCGGACGCGCGAGGGCAATCGGAACTCGGCGGGTGTGGCGATTGTGTGGCACTCCGATATCCGATTTCGGTCCACTGTCAGCCTATGCGATCAGCAGCTGAGAATCGGCGCGCATTCCTCGATTCCCGCCCGGACGGCGCGGGAGAGGACACGATGAAGGGGGGTGTTGCGGCGTCCGCGGTGCGGGCCTACCCGGAGCTGGCGGGTCTCACCGACCTGCGAGCGGCCGGGTGGTCGTTCCGCGCCGTGGCGGACGACGAGGGGGAGATCGGTGGCCTGGTCGGCTGGAGGGACACCGCGACCTGCATGGACGTGCTGTGGATCTTCGACCAGGACGAGTGCCGCGCGGCGCGGATCATGCCCGCCGCGACCGCGGCTCCGGGGGAGCTGGTGTGGAGCCGGACGGGGGATCTGGCGACCTGCGTGGCGGCCCTGCTGGGGCTGCCGGGGGCCTGACCGGACGATCCGGTTCCTGGGAGTTCGTGAACGACCCGGCCATGGGGGTGGCCGGGTCGTTCGCTTTCCCGGGTGCGTTCCGCGGGGCGCGACCGCGCCTATACCTACTAAAGAAGTCACTCGTTAGGACTAAAACGCGGGCGCGCGGACTACTGCTTCAGGGGAATGATCGGCGTCACATCGATGACTCGCCCGACCTGTCGTTGCGAATTCTTCGCGCCCCTCGTGGCGGTGCCTTGCGATCATTTCTTCGCGAGGGGTCCCCCCGGGGATGCCGAACGGGGTTCGGGTGAACGGTCGGGCTTCCCTGAAATGAAATGAAGGGAAATCAGGAATCGGCGCCGGGAGAATTGCGCTGAGACCGATCGTCGATTCCCCGGTTCGCATTCGAGAACGGCGCCGCCGAGCCGGTCGCGGCATTCCGGTGCGCGGGCGGAGTCTGCGGTGCGGGCGGCGCGCGCAGCGGTGCGGATCCGGTCGCCGCACGGTCGGAGTCGCGGTCGCCGGGAGGTGCCGGGCGTCCGGACCGGACGGCTTCGCGGCTGGTCGCGGGTGGTGCGGGTGGAGTGCCGTCGGCGAAGCCGCCCGGGGGTCCGGCGGCGGCCGAATGCCGTCGGGGCGGATGTCCGCCGGTGCCGGTTTCGCGCGGCGTGTCGGCCGGGAATGCCGGAGTGTCGCGCTGGAGGCGTACCCGCGGTGACGGATCGGTGACGGAGTGCTCGACCATTCCGGGAGCGACGTCCGGCGTCCCCGGGAATCGCGGTGGAGGGGTCGCCACGGGCGCGGTCTTGATCGGGTGCGGGCGGGTTCGCGTCGTTTCGGCCGACGCCCGCTCTTATTTAACCCGGGAGTAGTGAATCGTCACCGGGAAGACGTCTCGAGAACATCTCGGGAATTCATGTTAGCCGACCCGCCGCAGGCGTCCAGTCCTTGATGCGTCCGGGTGATCGGCGTAGGAACACCACGCCGAGCTGTATCGTGCGTCACAGGGCGGCCGAGTGGCTCGCGGGCTCGCCCGCGGCCGGAAGGGGAACGGGTGCAGTGGTGAGTACGAACGGGCACCAGCCTCCGCAGCGACCGGAGGCCGGTCCGGCCTCGAACGGCTCGGCGGCACCACCGCGCAAGCTCAACCGCGTGGTGATCCGCTTCGCAGGCGACTCCGGCGACGGCATGCAGCTCACCGGCGACCGCTTCACCTCCGAAGCGGCGGCCTTCGGCAACGACCTGGCGACGCTGCCGAACTTCCCGGCCGAGATCCGGGCCCCCGCGGGCACGCTGCCCGGGGTCTCCAGCTTCCAGCTGCACTTCGCCGACTACGACATCCTCACCCCCGGCGACCGGCCCGACGTGCTGGTCGCGATGAACCCGGCGGCGCTGAAGTCGAACCTCGGGGACCTGCCGCCCGGCGGCACCCTCATCGTCAACACCGACGAGTTCACCAAGCGGAACCTCACCAAGGTCGGCTACGCGCAGAACCCGCTCGAATCGGGCGAGCTCGAACCGTACGTGGTCCACCTGGTGCCGATGGCCGAGCTGACCCGGGGCGCCGCCGAACCGGCCGGGGTGGGGCGCAAGGACGCCGAACGGGCCAAGAACATGTTCGCGCTCGGCCTGCTCTCCTGGATGTACCACCGGCCCACCGACGGCACCGAGCGGTTCCTGCGGGAGAAGTTCGCGAAGAAGCCCGACATCGCCGAGGCGAACGTGCTGGCCTTCCGCGCCGGCTGGAACTACGGCGAGACGACCGAGGCGTTCGCGGTCACCTACGAGGTGGCGCCCGCGACGCTGCCCCAGGGCACCTACCGGCAGATCACCGGGAACGTGGCGCTGGCCTACGGGCTGGTCGCGGCCGGGCAGCGCAGCGGGCTGCCGGTGTTCCTCGGCACCTACCCGATCACCCCGGCCTCGGACGTGCTGCACGAACTGGCCAAGCACAAGAACTTCTGCGTCACCACGTTCCAGGCCGAGGACGAGATCGCCGGGGTCGGGGCCGCGCTCGGCGCCTCCTTCGGCGGCTCGCTGGGGGTGACGACGACCTCCGGGCCGGGGCTGGCGTTGAAGTCGGAGACGATCGGGCTCGCGGTCACCCTGGAGCTGCCGCTGCTCGTCTGCGACATCCAGCGCGGCGGCCCGTCCACCGGGCTGCCCACCAAGACCGAGCAGGCCGACCTGCTGCAGGCGCTGCACGGCCGCAACGGCGAATCGCCGGTGCCGGTGCTCGCCCCGCGCTCCCCGGCGGACTGCTTCGACGTGGCGCTGGAGGCCGCCCGGATCGCGCTGGCCTACCGCACTCCGGTGCTGCTGCTGTCCGACGGCGCGGTCGCCAACGGTTCCGAGCCGTGGCTGATCCCGGACATCACCACGCTGCCGGACCTGCGGGTGCGGTTCGCGGCCGAACCGAACGCGCCCGACGGTTCCGGCGAGTTCTGGCCGTACGTGCGCGACCCCGAGACCCTCGCCCGCGAGTGGGCGGTGCCGGGCACTCCGGGCACCGAGCACCGCATCGGCGGGCTGGAGAAGGCCGACGGCTCCGGCGCGATCTCCTACGACCCGGACAACCACGACCGGATGGTGCGGCTGCGCCAGGCGAAGGTCGACGGCGTCGAGGTGCCGGAACTGGCGGTGGACGACCCGACCGGGGACGCCCGGGTGCTGGTGCTCGGCTGGGGTTCCTCGTACGGGCCGATCGGCGCCGCCTGCCGCCGCGTCCGCGGACTCGGCATGCCGGTCGCGCAGGCGCACCTGCGGTACCTGAACCCGATGCCCGCGAACCTCGGCGAGGTGCTGCACCGCTACGCCCGGGTGATCGTGCCGGAGATGAACCTCGGCCAGCTCGCGATGCTGCTGCGCGCCCGCTTCCTGGTGGACGTGCACAGCCACACCAAGGTCGCGGGCCTGCCGTTCCAGGCGGAAGAACTCCAGAACGTGCTCACCGATGTGCTGCGAGGGGTGTCTGCGTGACCACGACGGACCTCGGACTGCCGGAACTGGGCGGCCTGCACGGCGTGCCCACCAGCGACGAGAAGCAGACCGCGAAGGACTACAAGTCCGACCAAGAGGTGCGGTGGTGCCCCGGCTGCGGGGACTACATCGTGCTCAACGCGGTGCAGAGCTTCCTGCCGACGCTGGGGCTCAAGCGGGAGAACATCGTGTTCATCTCGGGCATCGGCTGCTCCAGCCGGTTCCCGTACTACATGAACACCTACGGGATGCACTCCATCCACGGCCGCGCCCCGGCCATCGCCACCGGGCTCGCCACCCAGCGGCCCGACCTGTCGGTGTGGGTGGTGACCGGGGACGGGGATGCGCTGTCCATCGGCGGCAACCACCTGATCCACGCGCTGCGGCGCAACGTGAACCTGAAGATCCTGCTGTTCAACAACCGGATCTACGGGTTGACGAAGGGCCAGTACTCGCCGACCTCCGAGGTCGGGAAGGTCACCAAGTCCACGCCCGCCGGTTCGCTGGACACGCCGTTCAACCCGGTGTCGCTGGCGCTGGGCGCGGAGGCGAGCTTCGTGGCCCGCACCCTCGACTCGGACCGGGCGCACGTCACCGAGGTGCTGCAGGCCGCCGCCGAGCACCGGGGCAGCGCGCTGGTGGAGATCTACCAGAACTGCCCGATCTTCAACGACGGCGCGTTCGACGTGCTCAAGGACAAGGAGGAGAAGCAGCGGCGGCTCATCCCGCTGCGCCACGGCGAACCGGTCGTGTTCGGGCCGGAGGACGCGCGGCAGGCGGTGGTCCGCGGACCGGAAGGTGACCTGCGCGTCGCCGAGCTCGACGCGGTGGACTCCGGGCAGGTGGTGGTGCACGACGCCGAACGGGAGGACAGCTCGTTCGCCTACGCGCTGTCCCGGCTGGGCGGGGTGAACCTGGATCCGACGGTGACCGGCGTGTTCCGCGCGGTCTCCCGCCCCACCTACGACGACGCGGCCCGCGCGCAGGTCGCCGCCGCCGCCGAGAACGACCCGCCGAACCTGCAGCGGCTCCTCACCGGCAACGACACCTGGACGATCTGAGCCCGCGAGCCCCGGGTGAGCGGTCGCCGCTCACCCGGGCCGCTTGCGGGCCACGAGGGCGTCGATCAAGCGGGGCAGGTGCTCGCCGAACAACCACAGGCTCAGCAGCAGCACCGTCCACGACGCGCCCAGCGCCCAGCCCGCCAGCACGTCCGTCGGCGAGTGCACCCCCAGCACCACCCGGCTGAACCCGGTGATCACCACGGCGAGCACGGCCGCGGCGAACCCGGCGCGGCGCGCCCACCGGGACCGCAGCAGCCGCAATCCGAACGCGCCCAGCATCAGGTACAGCGCCGCCGCGTGCGCCGAATGCCCCGAGGGGAAGCCGAAACCGTCCTCGGCGACGAGCGCGTCCACCACCTGCGGCCGCGGCCGCGCGATCATGATCTTGAACAGGTAGACGGCCAGCCCCGTCCCCGCCGAGGACACCGCGAGCAGCAGCAGCGGTGCCCACCGGTGCCGGGTGACGCCGATCAGCACGCCGATCGCCAGGCTCACCGGCAGCACCACCAGCACGTCCCCGAGCCAGGTCAGCACGGACAGCGCCCCCACCAGCGGCCCGGACCGCAGCGCCAGCGACACCCGCAGCAGGTGCTCGTCCACCCGCAGGACCGGGCCGCCCCGGTAGACCTCCTCGGCGAGCTCGGCGAAGCACCACACGCCCAGCGCGCTCAGCAGCAGCCCCACCGGGATCGGCAGCCACGGGTAGGCGGCGATCAGGTCGCGCACCCCCGCGCGCTCGACCGGCGGCTCGGCCCGATCGTCCTGGTGCTCCGGTTCGGAGCGGGGTGCCGCGGTCACTGCTCAACTCCTCGGCGTGGGGTGCGAATCCGGTCGATCCTACCGATCAGCGCGAAACGGACGGCCGATCAGGTCGCACCGGTCGTGCGGCGCACCACCCGCGCGGCGACCTCGCGCAACTTCACGTTGTGCCGCTGGCTCTGCTCGCGGAGCAGGTCGAAGGCCTCGTCCGGGGTGCAGCCGCGCTGCGCCATCAGGATGCCCTTGGCCTGGTCGATGTCGGCCCGGGAGGTCAACGCCTGCCGCAGCTGCTCGTCGAGCTGCTGCTTGTCGGCGTGCTTGAGCAGGCACCACAACCCGGTGGCGGCCAGGTCCGCGATGAGCCCGCCCAGCAGGAAGTCCGCCTCGTAGGCGTGCGGCGCCGCCGCGTAGTAGCTGATCACGCCCAGCGGCCGGTCCCCGACGAACATCGGCGCCGCGCAGCAGGACCCGATGCCCTGCTCGGCGGCCGCCGCCGCGAACTCCGGCCAGCGCGGCTCGTCGGCGGTGTCGGCGACCACGACCGCGGCCCGGGAGCGCAGCGCCTCCGGAACGGGGCCGGTGTCCGCCGCGTACTGCGACTGCTCCAGCGCGTTGTGTTCGGCGCGGTCCGGCACCAGCGACACCGGGTGCCCGTCGCGCAGCACCGTCACCCCGCACGAAGTAGTCGGTTCGTGCGCGCGGACCGCGAGCATCGCGGTCTCCCACACCACCTCGTCGACGGCATCGGTGGACAGCACGATCGAGGGCAGTTCGCCGAGCGAACCGACCAGGGCGGGCACCCCGCTCGCGAGGGATTCGTCCGCGTCCGCCCGCTGTTCCACCGCATCGCTCCCGTCGTCGCACGTCCTGGACCACGGCCAGTATTCCTGAGACGTCTCGTGCAGCCGCGGTACGGGAACTCACCCGTGCTACCGGTCCAGCGCCCGCCCGCCGCGTGCGACGGTCCGCCGAGGACCGCGACCAGGAAGGCGGCCGGCGATGATCCGGACTCAGCGAGCGGCCACCCGGCAGCGGGCGCCGCAGTCGTTCCCGTACGTGCTGATGTACCACTCGGTGTCCGAGTACACCGACGATCCGTACCTGGTGACGGTCGACCCGGCGCGGTTCGAGCGGCAGCTGCGGTGGCTGCGGGCCCGCGGCTGCACCGGGGTGTCGATGCGGGAGCTGCTGGCGGCGCGGCGGGCCGGGCGCGCCCGCGGGCTGGTGGGCCTCACCTTCGACGACGGCTACACCGACTTCGCCGAGGTGGTGCAGCCGCTGCTGCGGCGCTTCGGCTGGACGGCGACCGTGTTCGTGATCGCCGGGATGCTCGGCGGGCACAACCGGTGGGACCCGGCCGGACCGCGCAAACCGCTGATGACCGAGGAACAGGTCGCCGAGGTCGCCGCCGCCGGGATGGAGATCGGCTCGCACAGCGTGCAGCACCGCAGGCTCACCGAACTGGAACCGGCGGAGCTCGCCGCGGAGGTCGGCAAGAGCCGCCCGGTGCTGCAGGCCGTCTCCGGGCAGCCGGTCGACGGCTTCTGCTACCCGTACGGCGCGGTCGACGCGGCCGTCGTCGCCGCCGTCCGCGAAGCGGGCTACGGGTACGGCTGCGCGATCTGGCGTTCCCCGCTGTCCGGGCCGCACGCGCTGCCCCGCACCTACGTCGGCGACCGCGACGGAACGCTGCGGCTCGACGCGAAACGGGTCCGGCACGGCCTCGCGCACCGCACGGCGGATGCCGGATTCCTGCGGTTTCGGTAGGGGCGCTACCGCCGTTGGGGGAGCGGTCCGACCCCGCTGAGCTGCGATTCTGAAGCCCGCAACCGGCCGGCGCGGCGGATCGAGGTGGGGGCCGAGACCGCCGCGCCGGACACGGCGACACCGGGCACCGGCGGGCGGCGCACGCCCCGGCCCGGCAGGGGACACGCGCGATCGGGGGAGGAAACGTGACCCAGCATCACCTCGCGCTGGCGGTCAACGGGCGGGAACGCCAGCTGTCCGACCGGCTGGTGGCCTACCAGGACCGGTCGGAGGAGGACGCGGTCCGCCGCGCCACCGGGATCGACACCCCGCTGCCGGACGCCCGGCAGGGTTCGGTGGTGATCCTCGGGCTCGGCTACGTGGGGCTGCCCACCGCCTGCGGGCTCGCCGCCCGCCGCTCCCGCGTCGTCGGCGTCGACGTCAGCGGGCGGCGGCTGCGCGACATCGCCGACGGGGACGTGGACCTGCCGGACGGGGAGCGGGCGGTGCTGCGCGAGGCGCTGGCCGACGGGACGCTGCAGCTGGCCGAGGACCCGGCCGCGCTCACCGACGCCGACACCGTGGTGGTGTGCGTGCCGACGCCCGTCGACGACGAGCGGATCCCGGACCTGGCGCCGCTGCGGTCCGCCTGTGAGACCGCGGTGGCGCACGCCCGGCCCGGCCAGACGATCATCCTCACCTCCACCACCTTCGTCGGCACCACGCGGGAACTGCTGGTGGAACCGCTGCGGCAGCGCGGGCTGGCCGTCGGCAGCCAGGTGCACGTGGCGTTCAGCCCGGAGCGCATCGACCCCGGCAACCACGACCACTCGCAGCGGCACACCCCGCGCATCGTCGGCGGGGTCACCCCCGAGTGCTCGGCGCGGGCGGCGCGGATCATCGGGGATCTCACCGACTCGGTGTACCTGGTGAGCTCCCCGGAGGCCGCGGAGCTGACCAAGCTGTACGAGAACATCTTCCGCGCGGTGAACCTGGCGCTGGCCAACGAGATGGCCGACATCTGCGGCGCGCTGGAGCTGGACCCGATCGAGGTGACGATCGCGGCGGGCACCAAGCCGTACGGTTTCCTCGGCAGCTTTCCCGGGCCCGGCGTCGGCGGGCACTGCATCCCCTGCGATCCGCACTACCTGCTGTGGCAGCTGCGGGAGCGCGGCGTGGCCGCGCCGATGATCGACCAGGCGATGCGGTCCATCGACCTGCGCCCGGACCAGGTCGTGCGCCGCGCCGAGCAGCTGCTGGCCGCCGCGGGCACCGCGTCCGCCGGGGCGCGGGTGCTCATCGCGGGCGTGAGCTACAAGGCGGGCGTGCGGGACCTGCGGGAGTCCCCGGCCCTGCCGATCATCGCCGGGCTGACCCGGCTGGGAGCGGACGTGCGCTACCACGATCCGCTCATCCCCGAGGTCGTGCTGCCGGACGGGTCCGTGCTCGCCGGGGAACCGGAACCGCGCGGCGCGGACTGGGACCTGGTCGTGGTGCACACCGTGCACCCGGGGCTGGACTACTCGTGGGCGGGCGACTGCCCGCAGGTCCTCGACGCGACCTACCAGTTCGACCTGGCCCCGCACCGGCAGGTCGTGTGAGGGATGCGCGCCCCGGAACCGGCAGGCATGGACACCGCCACACCCGCGGTGGTGTTCAAGCTGGACCCGAACGTGCTGCACCACGGCGGGCTCGGGCTGATCCGCAGCCTGGGCCGCGCCGGGGTGCCGGTGTACGCGGTGCACGAGGACCCGATGGCGCCGGCCGCGCACTCCCGTTACCTGCGCGGCCGCTGGTGGTGGCGCCCGGAGCTCGCCGATCCGGAGCGGATCAACCTGGGGCTGGCGGCGCTGGCCGAGAAGCTCGGCAGGCCCGCGGTGCTGTTCCCCACCGACGACGCCGCCGCGATCCACCTGGCCGAGCACGGCGCGGCGCTGCGGCACTGGTTCCGCTTCCCGGACCCGCCGCCGGAGCTGCCGCGGGAGGTGGCGGGCAAGTTCACCCTGCAGGACGTGTGCCGGGACCTGGGGGTGCCGACCCCGCGCGCCGAACTCGTGCGCACCAGGGCGGAGGCCGCCGAGTTCGCCGCCGAGACCGGTTTCCCGCTGGTGGCGAAGCTCGCCACGCCGTGGACCTCCGGCGGGCGGGCGAAGGTCCGCAGCACCTCGATCCTGCGCACCCCGCAGGACCTGCGGGAGCTCGGCGAGGTGTGGGACGAGCAGGAGACCCGGGAGCAGCGGGCGGGCCTGCTGATGCTGCAGGAGTACGTGCCCGGCGGCAGCGGCAACGACTGGTTCTTCCACGCCTACCGCGGTTCCGGCGGCTGCCGTCCCGCGTTCACCGGCGTGAAGCTGCGTTCCTACCCGGCGCACGCGGGACTGACCACGCTGGGCCGCTGCCTGTCCAACACGGTGCTGCGCGCGCAGGCGACGGAGCTGTTGCGGCGCCTGGACTTCCGCGGCATCGCCGACCTGGACTTCCGGTTCGACCACCGCGACGGCAGCTACCGGCTGCTGGACTTCAACCCGCGGCTGGGCGCGCAATTCCGGTTGTTCCGCGATTCCGCGGGCATCGACGTGGTGCTGGCGGCGTACCTGGACCTGACCGGGCAGCCGGTGCCGGAGGGCCTGCCGCCGGTGGGCCGCCGGTTCCTGGTGGAGAACTACGACCCGCTCGGCGCCGTCGGCTACTGGCGCCGCGGTGACCTGGGACTGCGGCAGTGGGCGCGGTCGGTGTGGCGGGCGGACGAACTCGCGTGGTTCGCCCGCGACGACCTGGCCCCGTTCGCGCTGATGTGCGGGTGGATGGGCCGGCGCGCCCTCACCCGCCGGTTCGCGCCCCGCGCGGAGGCCCAGGTGGTGGAACCCCCGCGGTACCGCGAACGCGAGCGGGACGCGGTGATTCGGCAGCGGCGACGGTCGCCGTATGCGGTCGAGGAGGGACAGAGATGAACGACACCGTCGACGTCGCCATCGTGGGCGCCGGTCCGTACGGGCTGTCGCTGGCCGCGCACCTGCGGTCGGCCGGGGTCAGCTATCGGCAGTTCGGCATCCCGATGGACCTGTGGCGCAGCAGGATGCCGCGCGGCATGTTCTTGAAATCGCAGGGCTTCGCCTCGAACCTGTCCGATCCGGACCGGTCGCACACGTTGCGGAACTTCTGCCAGGAGATCGGGCACGGCTACGCCGACTACGGCGTGCCGGTGTCCCTGGAGAACTTCATCGCCTACGCCGACTGGTTCCGCGAGCAGCGCGGCCTGGAGGTGGAGGAGGTGCTGGTGTCCGATGTGGACCAGAAGGCCGATGGGTTCGAGCTGGCGCTGGAGGACGGCGGCACCGCGAAGGCCCGCTCGGTGGTGATCGCCGCCGGGGTGCAGCACTTCCCGCGCACCCCGGAGGTGTTCTCCGACCTGCCCGCCGAACTGTGCACGCACAGCTCCGAGCACACCGACCTGTCCGGCTTCGACGGCGCCGCGGTGCTGGTGGTCGGCGCCGGGCAGTCCGCGCTGGAATCGGCGGCGCTGCTGCACGAGCACGGTGCGGACGTGCGGCTGATCGCCCGCGCCCGGAACGTGGTGTGGAACGGGCGGCCGCTGCTGCCGGACCGGCCGCTGCTGCGCCGGGTGCGGGAACCGGAAGCGGGTCTCGGCTCCGGGCTGTCCACCTGGTTCTACTCCGAGCACCCCGACCTGTTCCGGCACCTGCCGGAGAGCCAGCGGGTGCTGCGGGCGCGCACCGCGCTCGGGCCCGCGGGCGGCTGGTGGCTGCGGGAGCGCGTCGAAGGGGTGCTGCCGGTGCACGTGGGGCACACCGTGGACTGGGCGAAGACCGTGGGCGACCAGGTGCGGCTGGGGGTGCGCACCTTCGGCGGCGGGGGCCGGGAGTTCACCGCCGACCACGTGATCTGCGCGACCGGCTACCCGCCGGACCTGGAACGGCTCGGGTTCGTGAACCCGCGGCTGCGGTCCCGGCTGCGGACGCTGGACCGCACGCCGCGGGTGGGCGCCGACTTCGAGTCCTCGGTGCCGGGCCTGTTCTTCATCGGTGCCGCCGTGACGCCGAGCCACGGCCCGGTGATGCGGTTCGTGTACGGCGCCGACCACGCGGTGCGGCGCGTCGGAGCCCGGCTGACCTCGACGTCCGGGGCGCGGCGGGTCCGGGCCGGGGCGGCCGGATGAGCATCACCGACCTGCGGTCCGGTCCCGGTCCGGTGCGGTGCCGGTGGCGCGCCCCGGAGCGGTCCGGGGCGCGCGCGGCACCGCGGCTGCTGCCGCTGGTGCTGTGGCCGCTGGTCGACGTGGTCGCGCTGACCGCGGTGGTGCTCGTGCTGGGCGTGCCCGCGCTGCTCGCGGCGCTGTACGTCGCGGCGGCGCTGGTGGCGGTGGGGATCGACGGCGGGCACCGGGCGCGGCTCTGCCTGCGCGTCGGCGACCAGGTGCCGCGGTTGGCGCTCGACGCCGCGGTGCCCGCCGCGCTGCTGCTGCCCTGGACCGGCGCCGGGGTGCTGGTGCCGGCCGGGGCGGGCGCGCTGGTGCTGGCCCGCATCGCCGGGGTCGCCGGGTTGCGGGCCGCGCACCGGCGCGGGCTGCTGGTGGAGGTGGTGCTGGTCGTGGGCGCCGGCGCCACCGGGGTGCGGATCTCCCGCGCGTTGCTGGAGCACCCGGAGCTGGGGCTGCGGCCGCTGCTGCTCGCCGACGACCCGGTGCTCGCCGCGGCGCCGGTACCGGGGCGGCCGCGGCAGCTGGCCGAGCTCGTGGCGCGGTACCGCGCCACCCGGGTGGTCCTGTGCGCCGCGGACACCGAAGCGGACCTGGTGGGCATCGTGCGGGACTGCCGCCCGCTGCCCGCCGCGGTGCACCTGGTGCCCGCGCTGCCGGAGCTGGGCGTGGCGGTGCCGTCGCGGCTGCTCGACGAGATCTGGGGGATTCCGCTGGTGCCGCTGCGCCGCTGGAACCACACCGCGGCCGCCGCCCTGCTCAAGCGCGCGTCCGACGTGCTGCTGGCCGGGGCGCTGCTGGTGGTGCTGGCACCGCTGCTGCTGGTGCTGGCCGCCGCGGTGCGGCTCGGCGGTGGCGGGGCCGCGCTGTTCCGGCAGCGCCGGGTCACCGGTCCCGGCCGGTCGGCGACCGTGGTGAAGCTGCGCACCGTGCCCGGCGGCACCGCGCAGGGCTGGGCGGTGCGCCCGGCCGACACGACGCGGCTGGGCCGCTGGCTGCGCGGCACGCACTTCGACGAGCTGCCGCAGCTGGGCAACGTGCTGCGCGGCGAGATGTCGGTGGTGGGACCGCGACCGGAACGGCCCTGCTACGCCGAGCGCTTCGCCCGCGAGATCCCGCGCTACCGGGACCGGCACCGGGTGCGCGGCGGCATGACCGGCTGGGCGCAGGTGCACGGCCTGCACGGGGACACCTCGATCCCCGACCGGGCCGAGTTCGACAACCGCTACATCGAGAACTGGACGCCGTGGCTGGACGTGGTGGTCGTGGCCAGGACGGTCGGCATCGTGCTGGCCACCGCGATGGGGGGAGACCAGGAATGAAGGTTCTGCACGTGATCACCGGTCTGGGGGTCGGCGGTGCCGAGCTGCAGCTCAGATCGATCCTGCAGCACACCCGGCACGACGCCGACGTGCTCGCGCTCTACAACCCGGGCGACGTCGCCGACATGATCACCGGGGACGGGGTGCGGGTCCGCGACCTCGGCATGACCAGCAACACCCAGCTGGGCGCGGTGCTGAGGATGCGTTCGCTGATCCGCGAGGGCGGCTACGACGTGGTGCACACCCACCTGTACCGGGCTTGCGTCTACGGCAAGCTCGCCGCCCGTCTCGCGGGCACGCCGGTGGTGGTCGGCACCGAGCACTCGATCGGCGAGACGCACCTGGAGCGCAGGCGGATGACCGCGGGGGTGCGCGGCCTCTACCTGGGCACCGACGTGTTCGCGCAGCGGACCATCGCGGTGTCGGAGACCGTGGCGGACCGGCTCGCGAACTGGGGGATGCGCGCCGAGAAGATCACCGTGATCCCGAACGGCGTCGACTTCGGCCGCGTCGCCTTCGACGCGGACGCGCGCTCGCGGGTGCGCGCCGAGCACGGCATCGACGACCGGGCGCACGTGATCGGGGTGCTGGGCAGGCTGGACGCGAACAAGCGCTTCGACCTCGTCATCGAGGCGTCCTCACCGCTGCTGGGCGAGGGGGCGAAGCTGCTGGTCGTCGGCGGTGGCGCCGAACGGGAGCGGCTGGAGCGGCAGGCGGCCGCGCTGGGCGTCGCCGACCACGTGGTGTTCGCCGGGGAACGCCACGACGTCTCCGCGATGCTGTCGGCGTTCGACCTGTTCGTGGCGTCCTCCAAGCAGGAGACCTTCGGGCTGTCGGTGCTGGAGGCGCTGGCCAACGGCATGCCGGTGCTGTACACGACCTGCCCGGCGCTGGAGGGCGTGCACACCGACCGGGCCCGGCAGGTCCCCGGCGACGTCGAGGGCATGCGCTCGGAGATCGCCGCCGAGGTCACCGACCGGCGCCCGCGCGGCGACGTGCCGGTGATCCGCGACCTGTACGGCATCGAGGCCGTCACCGGCCGCATCGACGACCTCTACGAGCGGCTGCGCTCCGGAGGCAGGCGCGGCGCGCCCCGGGAGCTGGCCACCGAGCAGGGCGGAGGGGTCCGATGAAGGCGCTGGTCACCGGAGCCGCCGGGTTCATCGGCTCGCACCTGGTGGAATGGCTGCTGGCCGACGGGAACACCGTGCTCGGGGTGGACGACCTCAGCACCGGCAGCAGGGAGAACCTGCCGGAGGGCGCGCCCGAGTTCCGCTTCGTGCAGGGCACCATCCTGGACGGCTCCCTCGTCGACGACCTGGTGTCCGAAGTAGACGTGGTGTTCCACCTGGCCGCCGCGGTCGGCGCCTTCGTCATCCAGGAGCGCACGCTGCGCAGCCTGCTCACCAACGTGCACGGCACCGAGAACGTGCTCGACTCGGCGCACCGCCACGGCGCGCGGGTGCTGGTCGCCTCCACCAGCGAGATCTACGGCAAGAACACCAAACCGGGGCTGGCCGAGACCGACGACCGGCTGATCGGCTCGCCGCTGAAGACCCGCTGGACCTACTCCGAGGCGAAGGCCATCGACGAGAGCCTCACCTGCTGCTACGTCCGGGAACTCGGGCTGGACGCGGTGATCGTGCGGCTGTTCAACACCGTCGGGCCCCGGCAGAGCGGCCGCTACGGCATGGTGATCCCGCGGCTGGTGAGCCAGGCGCTGCAGGACCGGCCGCTCACCGTGTTCGGCACCGGGCACCAGGTCCGCTGCTTCTGCCACGTGCAGGACGTGGTGCCCGCCCTGGTGCGGCTGGCCCAGCTGCCCGCCGCGAACGGCACCGCCGTCAACCTCGGCAGCACCGAGCAGGTGTCCATCATGGACTTGGCGAGCCGCGTGCTGGAGCTGACCGGATCCGGGGCGGGAGTGGTGAAGATGTCCTACGAGGACGCCTACGGCCCCGGCTACGAGGACCTGCAACGTCGCGTCCCGGACTGCGGTAAGGCCCGCGAGCTGATCGGGTTCCAGCCCGCGCACACCCTCGACGACATCATCCGCGCCGTCATCGACGAGCAGACGCGCGCCGCGCAGGTCGTCTCGGCGTGAGCGGGCGGCGATGAGCGACGACGGGGTGCGGGAAGGAGAACGACATGGCGTGGCGACCGCGGACGGCGCCGGGCGCGAAGGCCTCGGCGCGAAGCTCACCGCCTGGTGGCGGCGGACCTGGGCCGGTGCCGGCCCGGACGAACCGGAACCGACCGGCCCGCGGTCCTGGCCACCGGAGCAGGGCCGCAGCCCGCGGGCGCGGCGGGTCCGGCACTTCGGCGGCTCCATCTGGTTCATCGCGCTCATCGCGATCGCCGCGCTGCTGGTGGTCGTGATGGCGGCGCCGCGGATGATGTCGCCGTCGAAACCGGGCACGCTGGTGGTGGCGTCGCTGCCGTTCTGGAACCTCGGCAACGGCACCACCACCGTCGTCGCCAACCGGGACTCGGTGAACGAGGTCTCGCCGTGGATCTACGGGCTCGGCGACGACGGCCGGATCACCCACCAGTTCCCGCCGGACCGGACCGCCGAAGTCGCCGAGCAGGTCGGCAAGCTCCGCGAAGCCGGCGTGCCGGTGGTGGCCTCGCTGGCCAACATCACCGACGGGCGCTGGGCGTACGAACCGGTCGCGAAGGTGCTGCACGACCCGCGGCTGCGGGACCGGCACGTGCGGGAGATCGTCGCGCTGGTCGAGCGCGAGGACTACGCGGGCATCGACATCGACTACGAGAACCTGCGCTCCGGGGACCGGGAGGCGTTCGGCGCGTTCGTCACCGAACTGGGCGCGGCGTTGCGCGCCGAGCGCAAGACCCTCTCGGTGGCGGTGTTCGCGAAGGCCAGCGACGAGGGCTACGACGAGCGCAACGTCGCCCAGGACTTCGCCGTCATCGGCCGGGCCGCCGACCAGGTGCGGTTGATGGGCTACGACTTCCACTGGGGGACCTCGCCGCCCGGCCCGGTCGCGCCGATCGGCTGGGTGCGCGACGTCGTGCAGTACGCCAAGTCGCAGATCCCGCCGGAGCGGATCGTGCTCGGCATCCCGCTCTACGGCTACGACTGGGTCGGCGAGCACGGCACCAACGTCACCTGGCTGCAGGCGTTCCAGCTCGCCACCCAGCACCGCGCCGAGACGAACTACGACCCGGTCAGCCAGACCCCGTGGTTCCGCTACACCGACGAGCGCGGCCGCGAGCACGAGGTGTGGTTCGAGAACTCGGTGAGCTCCAAGGCGAAGTTCGAAGTGGCCCGCGGCTCCGGCATCCGCGGCGTCTACCTGTGGATGTACGGCTACGAGGACACCTCCACCTGGAACCGGCTGGCCGAGAGCCTGCCGGTCGGCGAATGAGGGAGCGGCGATGATCCCGTGGTGGGTGCTGGCGATCGCCGTCTTCGGCGCGAACTTCACGCTGTGGGGCATGATCGGGCTGTTGCGGGTGCTCGACGGCTGGCACGGCGCGGCCCGGGCGCGGATGGTGCCGCGCCGCGCGAAGGTCGCCGACCTGCAGGCGCACCGGGAGAAGAAGGACCTGCCCGGGCGGCACCGGCTGCGCCGCGCCACGAACCTGCGGCTCACCGACGTGGCGGTGCTCATCGCCGCGCACAACGAAGAGCTCGTCATCAAGGAGAGCCTGCGGGCGATCACCGCGCTGGTGCCGGTGAAGCAGGTGCACGTCGTCTCCGACGGCTCCACCGACCGCACCGTCGAACTCGCCCGCCGCGCCGGGGTGAACGTGATCAGCACCGAGGAGAACGTGGGCAAGGCGGGCGCGCTGCAGGTCGGCATCCGCCGGTTCCGCCTGGTGCGCCGGTTCCGCCTGGTGATGCTGCTGGACGCCGACACCAGGGTGGAACCGGGCTACTTCCGGGCCGCGCTGCCGCTGTTCGACGATCCGGAGGTGGTGGCCGTCGCGGGCTGCGTGCGCACCGAGTGGCGGGACCGCTCGCTGTCCTTCGCCGGGCGGGTGGTGGCGTTCCACCGGCAGCGGATCTACTCGATGACCCAGTACCTGCTGAAGTTCGGCCAGACCTGGCGGCACGTCAACGCCACGCACATCGTGCCCGGCTTCGCCAGCGTCTACCGCACCGACGTGCTGCCGAACATCGAGGTGAACCCGCCGGGGCTGGTCATCGAGGACTTCAACATGACCTTCGAGGTCTACCAGAAGCGCCTCGGCAAAGTCGGGTTCACGCCGTCGGCGGTCGCCGCCACCCAGGACCCGGGCACGCTGCGGGACTACGTGCGCCAGTCGAAGCGGTGGTCGCTGGGCCTGTGGCAGACGGTGCGCAGGCATCCGCCGCGGCTGAACCTGTTCACCGCGATGCTGACGCTGCTGCTGGTGGAGCTGCTCACCAGCGGGATCATGCTGGTGCTGCTGCCGCTGGTGCTGCTGGTGCTGCTCGTTCCGGAACTGGTGACCGGGGTGCTGACCCTGCCGTGGTTCGCCGCCACCTACGAGGCGGTGTCGGGATACCTGACGGTTCCCGCGCTGCTGCTGGGGATCGTGCTGCCGGACCTGCTGCTGACCGCGGTGGTGGCGCTGATCCAGCGGCAGCCGCGGTTCCTGCTCTACGCGTGGCTGTTCCTGCCGATGCGGGTGCTGGATTCGGCGATCGCGCTGTCCGCGATCCCGCTGGCGTGGTGGTCGCGCTCCACCGGCCGGTGGAGCAGCCCGCGCCGCCACCGGGTCGAACCGGCCGAGGCGCGGCCCGGCCTCGGCGCGCGGGCCGGGTGACGACCGCGCGGTCTCCCGCAGTTGGATGAGGACTTCCGCGCCGCGGCGCGGGACCGTGAGGTGGTGAACGTGCTGCGGCTGCTGATGGTGGACGACCACCTCATGCTCACCGAGGCGTTGAGCGCCCGGCTGTCCGAAGCGGGGGACGTGTGGGTGGTGGGCCGGTGCGCCACCGACGACCCGCAGCTGCCCGCCGTGGTCGACCGGTTGCGCCCCGACGTCGTCACCGTCGACGTGGAACCGGTCGGCTGCACCGGCGCCCTGGTGGAGTCGGTGCGCGCGCACCGGCCCGCGGTGCACGTCGTGGTGCTCACCGGCGGGCTCGATCCGCAGCGGGCGGTGGACGCGGCGCGCGCCGGAGCCGCCGGGTGGGTGCCGAAGGAGTGCGGGGTGGACGAGCTGACCACCGTGCTGCGCGGGGTGTGTCGCGGCCACGCCTGGTACCCGCCGGAACTGCTCGGCGAGATCCTGCGCGGACTGCGGGCGGACGTGGTGCACGCGGCCCGCCGCGACGGCCCGCTGGACGTGCTCAGCGAGCGGGAGCGGGACGTGCTGCGCGGCATGGTGGCGGGCATGCGCGGCAGCCGCATCGCCGAGGAACTGCGGATCTCCGCCGAGACGGTCCGCACCCACACCCGCAGCATCCTGGCGAAGCTGCGGGTGCACTCCCAGCTGGAGGCGGTGAGCGTGGCGGCCGCGGCGGGAATGCGCGCTCCCGGGCAGCCGGGCGCGTCCGAGCAGCCGAGCGTCTCCGGAAGGCCGGGTGCGTCCGGAGGGCCGGGTGTCTCCGGACGGCTGGGCGCCTCCGGACTGCTGGGCGGCTTCGGGCAGCGGAGCGCGTCCGAGGCACCGGGCGCCTCCGAGCAGCGGAACGGTTCCGGTCAGCTGGGCGTCTCCGGGCGGTCGGACGCCTCCGGAGAGCCGGGTGTTTCCGGACGGCCGGGGGTTTCCGGTCGGCGGGGTGTCTCCGGGCGGTCGGGCGCTTCTGGTCAGCCGGGCGCTTCCGGGCAGCCAAGGGCTTCCGGGCAGCCGAGCACGTCCGGACGGGCGGGCGACGCCGGGAGATCGGGTGCTCCCGGGCAGCCGGGCGAGGCCCGCGCGCCCGGCGAGCTCGGCACGATCGGCCGATCGTCCCCGCCGGACCGGCGATGAACCGCCCGCCGCGCGTCGCCACCGTCATCACCCGGCTCGAAGGCGGCGCCGGCGCGATGGCGCTGCGCGGCGCGCTGGCGCTGGATCCGCGCGAGTTCGACGTCACCGTGATCACCGGCAGCGGCGGCCGGTTGCTGCGGGACGCCGCCGACGCGGGCCTCGCCTGCGTCCTCGAACCCGCGCTGCGCGCCCCGATCGCCCCGGCCGACGACGTGCGGGCGCTGCTGCGGCTGACCGGGCTGCTGCGCCGCGGCTCGTTCGATGTGGTGCACACCCACTGCGCGAAGGCCGGCGCGCTGGGCCGGGCCGCCGCGGTCCGCGTCGGGGCGCGGCGGATCGTGCACTCCTACCACGGGTTCCCGTTCCACGAGTTCCAGCGCGCCCCGCGCCGCCGTGCCTACCTGGCGGTGGAGCGCGCGCTGGGCCGGGTCACCGACGTGGCGCTGTGCGTGGGGACGGCGGTCGCGGTGGAGGCGGTGCGGCGCGGGCTGATCGCTCCGGACCGGGTCCGCACCACCGGCGTCGCGGTGCCGCCGGTGCCGGTCGATCCGTCCCGGGCGCGCCGCGAACTGGGCCTGCCCGCGGGAGTTCCGGTGGTCGGCGCGGTCGGCAGGCTCGCCTACCAGAAGGCCCCGGAGGACTGGGTGGCCGCGCTGGCGGCGCTGCACCGCCCGGACGTGACCGGGGTGTGGATCGGGGACGGGGAGCGGGCCGCGCGGGTGCGGGCGGCCGCCGCGCGCCTCGGGGTGCGGGTGCTGCTGGCCGGGGACCGGGCGGATGCACCCGCGCTGGTGCCCGCGTTCGACGTCTTCGTGCAGCCCAGCCGCTACGAGGGCCTGCCGCTGGCCGTGGTGGAGGCGATGAGCGCGGGCGTGCCGGTGGTGGCCACGGCGGTGAACGCGATCGGCGACGTCGTGGTGCCCGGCGTGACGGGCCTGCTGGTGCCGCCCGCCCGACCGGACCTGCTGGCGGCCGCGGTGTCCCGGCTGCTGGCCGACCGCGAGCTGGCGGCCGGGCTCGCCGCCGCCGCGCGGCAGCGGGTGCTCGGCGCGCACACGTCGGCGGCGCTGGCCGCCGACCTCGCCGCCGCCTACCGCGGCGAGCCGGTGACCGGTGCCGCGACCGGGGCCGCCGGGTTCGGCGCGCCGGTGGAGCCGCCGCACCACCTCCGTGACCTGCGGTGACGGTCATCCCCTGAAGGTATGAGACTGCAACGTGCGGCCCCCGTCGACGCGACGACTGGGTAGCGCGGCCCGAGCACGGCCGCGGCGTCTCGGAGCGGAGGGAGCGGTGGTGCGAACCGAATCCTTGCCCGCGCCTGCACCGCCCGGCGTGGACCGGTGGCTGCGCGGCTTGCTGCACGACCTGGGGCACGGCTTGGCGGCCGCGTCCTACTTGACCGAGGGGATGCGCGGGGAGGCGGAACTGCCCGCGCAGGCCCGCGACCGGCTGGAGCTGGTGCACCAGGAACTGGTGCGGCTGCTGGAGCTGGTCGCGGCCGGCGGTGCCCCGGGCGAACCGGTGGCGGTGGAATTGCGCGGCCTGCTCGGCAGGCTCGCCGCGTCCCGCGCGCGGGCGGGCGCGCCGACGTTGCTGGTGCGCCCGGGCTCCCCGGTGCACGTGCGCGCCGACCAGGCCGCGGTGTGGCGGATGCTGGCGAACCTGCTGGACAACGCGGCGCGCGCGGCGGGCCCGGGTGGCGTCGTGGAACTGGGGGCCACCCACCACCCGGGCGGCGGGGTGACCGCGGAGGTCGTCGACGACGGGCCCGGCCTGGGCCGCGCACCCGGTGCGGGCAGCGGACTCGGGCTGGGCATCGTCACCGCGCTGGCGCAGTCCTGCGGGGCCCGGCTGCACCTGGAACCGGCCCCGCGGCGGGGAACTCGGGCACGGCTGGTGTTCCCGGGGGCGTGAGGCCGCACGGGGCGACGATGGGGGAGAGGCATGGGGGACGGTTCGAGTCGGGTGCTGCTCGGCGACGACCACGCGATCTTCGTGGACGCGCTGGTCTCGGCGCTGTCGGCACGCGGGTTCCCGGTGGTCGGCACCGCCGGTTCGATCGCGGGCACGGTCGCCGCGGCGCGCAGGCTGGCCCCGGACATCTGCCTGCTGGACCGGTACTTCGGGGACGGGGACGGGGTGGCGCGGCTCCCGGAGGTGCGGGCCGCCGCACCGGCCGCGAAGGTCGTGGTGCTCACCGCGGACGGGGACGCCCGCGGGGTGCGCGGCGCGCTGTCGGCGGGGGCGGTGGGGTACGTGAACAAGATGTGCGGGCTGGCGAACCTGCTGGACGCGCTCACCGCGGTCGCCGGCGGGGAGACCGTGGTGGCGCTGGCCGCATCCCGGGTTCCGGCGCAGCAGCCGCGCGGTGAGGCGCTGGACGCGCGGCGGCTCGCCTCCTACCTGACCGCCCGGGAACGCGAATGCCTCGGCATGCTCACCGAGGGCGCGCAGACAGCGACGATGGCGAAGTCGCTGGGGGTGTCCCCGGCGACGGTGCGCACCCACGTGCAGGCGGTGCTCACCAAGCTCGGCGTCCACTCCCGCCTCGAAGCCGCCTCCCTGGCGCTGCGCCACGACCTGATCCCGCCACCGCAGCGCTGCGTCAAGTGATCTTTTCGGACCGAGCGCCTTCTGCTGCGAGGGGGCTAGTGGCGGAACCTCAGCGGCCCTCTCGCTGCGGGATCGATTTCACCGGTGGCTCCGCCACAGGAGAAATCGCTGTCCTCGCGAGAGGTCCGCGGAGAACCCGCGGGTGGGACGGTTGATCGGGTGGTCGTTGGCTCAGCGGCTTCGCCGCTGACAGGGGACAGACCAAGATCCGGCGGGTGGGTTCAACGGCGGGCCGCCCGGGCGCGCGGTGTCAGGGCAGGACCGCCTCGATGAGGTGGGGTCCGGGCTCGTCGCGGGCGCGGCGGAGGGCGGTGCGGAGTTCCTCGCCGGTGGTGGCGCGGACCGCGGGAACGCCGAAACCGGTGGCCAGCGCGACCCAGTCGGCACCCGGGTCGGCGAGGCTGGTCATGCCGGTCGCCGCGGGCCCGGGGCGCCGCACCCCGGCGCGGCCGAGCTCGGCCTCCAGGATGCGGTAGCGGGAGTTCGCGCACAGCACCGTCGTCACGTCGAGGCCTTCCCTGGCCTGCGTCCACAGCCCCTGCACCGTGTAGGCGGCGCTGCCGTCGGCCTGCAGGGTGATCACCGGCCGGTCGGGCGCGGCGAGCGCGGCACCGGTGGCCACCGGGATGCCCATGCCGATGGCCCCGCCGGTCAGCGCGAGCTCGGTGTGCGCGGGAGCGGCGGCGGCGACCGCCGGGTAGGCCGCGGCCGCGGTGATGCCCTCGTTCACGATGATCGCGTGCTCGGGCTGGTCGAGCGCGATGGCGGTGGCGATGGCCTTCGCGTGCAGCTCGCCTTCCGGCGGGCGCAGCACCGGCTGCTCCCGCGCGGGCGGTTCCGCACCGGCCCCGGCGGCGTCGGCGAGCGCGGCGAGCGCGTCGACGGGGTCCTCGTCGAGGTCGGCGAGGGTGTGCACCTGCACGTGCTCGGGCACCGGAACGCTCGGCTGGCCCTGGTAGCCGAAGAAGGACACCGGCAGGCCGGTGCCGACGAGCACCAGGTGGGTGTGCTCGGCGAGCGCCGCGAGGGTGTCCTCCGGGAAGTACGGCAGCGAGCGGACGGCGGGCACGTCCGGGCCGCGTTCGAGGCGCGCCGGGTTCCGCTCGGCGAACACCCGGCCGCCGGTGGCGGCCGCGATCCGGGCGCCCAGCCGCAGCCCGTCCGCCCCGAGCGCCGTCCCGCCGAGCAGCAGCGCGGGGCGGCCGGGTCCGGCGAGCAGCTTCGCGATCCCCGCCACCCGCTGGTCGTCCACAGTGGACAGCACGGGTGCGGCGGGCGCGGCGGGCACCTCGCCGCCGTCCGCCCACATGTGGTCGGCCGCGGCGATCAGCGTCGCGGGCATCCGGTCCCGCAGCGCCGCCTGCCGGACCTCGAGGAACTCGGCCGCGGCCGCCGCCGCGCCCGACGTGCGGGACACCCGGCAGGACACCGGCCGCGCCAGCGATTCGATGTCGGAGGACAGCGGCGCGTCCGCGGCCTGGTGCCAGCTGGCGTGCTCGCCGATCACGTTGAGCACCGGGGTGCGGGCGCGGCGCGCGTTGTGCAGGTTCGCGATGCCGTTCGCGAAACCCGGCCCCAGGTGCAGCAGCGTCATCGCGGGCCGCCCGGCGATCCGCGCGTAGCCGTCGGCGGCACCGGTCACCACGCCCTCGGCGAGGCCCAGCACCGCGCGGATGCCGCCGACCGAGTCGAACGCCTCCACCAGCGGTAGCTCCGTCGTGCCCGGGTTCGCGAAGCACGTCGTCACGCCCGCCTCGCGGGCCGCGGTGAGCAGGCTCTCCGCACCGTTCACACCCGTTCCCCTCTCCACTCGGTTCCCAGGTCATGCTGCAGGGGGTCGGCCTCGCGGACAACCACCGGAGGCGTCGGTAAAGTATCCGCGGGACGTTGACGACGTGGTGGCAGGCGAATGCGGAACGTGAAACTGGGGCGGCGGAGCCTGCTGTCCTTGATGGGTGTGACGGCGGTCGGTGCGACCGCGGCGGCGTGCGGGCGCTCGAACCCGGGCGTGGCCACGGCCGAGGCGCCGCTGCGCAGACCGATGCCGCGCACTCCGGCGGCGACCGGGCCGGTGCTGCGGGTCGACACCGAGCGGTCCTACTACCGGGACGCGGACGTGCAGCTCATGTTCGCGTTCCCGAACGGGCTGGAGGCCACCGAGAACCTGCCGATCGTGCTGTACCTGCACGGCAGGGACGGGATGAGCCCGACCCCGATCCCGTACGAGACGCTCAGCAAGCTCGAAACCGAGTACGCCGCGGGCGCCATCCCGCCGTTCGGCCTGCTCGCGGTCGACGGCGGCTTCAACTCGTACTGGAACGACGGCTCCGCGAACGGCGACCTGCTGAGCATGTTGCTGGAAGAGGTCCCGGCGTGGCTGCGGTCCCGCCACCTGGGCGACCGGGACGGGCTGCCGTTCGCGGTCGCCGGGATATCGACCGGTGGCTTCGGCGCGCTGAACTACGCGGCCGAACGAACGCAGGTGGGGCTGCCGGTGGAGGCCGCGGCGCTGCTCGCGCCCGCGCTGCCGGTCACCTGGGAGCTGATGAACGAGAAGGGCGTGTTCGCCAGCGAGCAGGAGTGGCACGACCACGACCCGCTGCGGCACACCGACCTGCTCGGCGACATTCCGGTGGGCGTCTGGGTCGGCGACGTCGACCTGTACCGGGAAGGTGCGGAGGAGCTGGCCGCCGAATACCCGAACACGCCGGTGCTGTCGGTGCTGCCCGGCGGGCACGACGGGTCGGTGTTCGACGTGGTCGGTTCGGACATGCTGCGGTTCCTGGCGACCGGGGTGTCCGCGGAGGGCTGACCGGAGAGCGGGGCCGCGCGGGGCGATGCCGCTCTCCGGCTCCGCTCACTCGTCCTGGTGGGCGATGAGGTGCTCCAGGACGAACCGGGTGAGCTCCTCGGGCGCCTGCTCCGGGACCCAGTGCGAGACGTCCTCGACCATCTCGAACCGGTAGTCGCCGTCGACGTGCTCGCCGGTGGCCAGCGCCGCCGTGGAGCCGAGCGCGTTGTCCTCGGTGCTCCAGACGTAGAGCGTCGGCACCTGGACGCGGCCGATGGGACCGGCGAACTTGGCCGCGCGGTACCAGTTCAGCGCCGCGTCCAGCGCGCCCGGTTCGGTGAAGCGCTGCACGTACTCCTCGACGTGCGTCTCCGGGATCTTGTGCTCGTAGATCCGCCGCAGCCGCCGCGCGCCGTCCTCCAGCAGCTGCTTGTCGGAGCCGGAGCGGCGGAACACCTGCATGTACTCGGAGCGCCGCTGCTGGTCCTCGTCCTCGCGCAGCGCCTGCGAAAACGCGTCGAGGTGCGGCACGGACACCGCGGTGAGCGTGCGGATCCGCTCCGGGTGCGCCGCGGCGACCGACCAGGCCACGGCCGCGCCCCAGTCGTGCCCGACCAGGTCGAAGCGGTCCCAGCCGAGCCGGTCGGCGATGGCCAGCACGTCGCCGATCAGCTCCTCCATCCGGTAATCGGCGACGTCGGCCGGGCGGACGCCGGGGGAGTAGCCGCGCTGGTCGGGCGCCACGGCGTGGCAGCCCGCGCCGCCGAGCACGGCGAGCTGCTCGCGCCATTCGATGGCGGCCTGCGGGAAGCCGTGCAGCAGCAGGACGGGGCGGTCGCCTTCGGCACCGGCGCTGAGCGCGTCGAAGGTGCCCGCGGGGGTGGGGATCTGGATGTAGTCGGCCACGACTGCACTGTAGGACTTCGGCCGCCGCCCCGGTCCGCGCGGTGGCGAGCGGTGCCACCGCGCGGTCGGGCGGCGGGCTACTCGGCGAGCCGGTAGCCCCAGCTGCCGCGGTGCTCCTGCCCGGGATGCAGCACGATCAATCCGTCACCGGTGACGAAAGCGTTGGGGGCGCACGTCATCGGCTCCACGGTGAGGCCCGAGCGCGCTGGCCGGTCGGCCTCCGGCGAGTCGTCGGTGTAGACCTGCAGGTACCCGTGCGTGCGGTCCACCCACAGTTCCACGTCGCTCCCGTCGGACCGTCCGAATCGGACGGTCGCGGTGCCGTCGGCGTCCCGGGCGAGGTCGGTGAACGCGGTGTCCAGCACCGTCGACCCGATCGGCCGCGCCGCGCGGAAGTCGTACTCGCCGCCCGCGACGGGGGAGGTGCCGGTGGGCAGCAGCCGGTCGTCCACCTCGTAGTAGGTGTCCGCGGGCAGCTGCAGCACCAGCTCGTCGATGGTGCCGGTGCCCGCCGCCAGGTAGGTGTGGTTCGCGGTGGCGAACGGGGCGTCGCCGGAGCCGATGTTGCGCGCGGACAGCGTGCTGCGGAACCCGCCGCGCTCCAGGGCGAACTCGATGCGGAACGCCAGCTGGAACGGGTAGCCGTAGTGCGGCGGCAGCACGTGCTCCAGCACCACGCGGTCCCGGCGGTGCTCCACCGGGCTCCACTCGGTGAAGCCCATCAGGCCGTGCAGCGCGCAGTCCCGCTCCGGCTCGTTGATCGGCACTTGCAGCTGCTCGCCGCCGAACTCGTAGGCGCCGCCGTCGATGCGGTTCGCCCACGGCAGCAGCGTCTTGCCCTGCCAGCCTTCGCCGAGCTCGTCTGCGCCGTGGGTCAGCAGCATCTCGGTCCCGTCGACCTGCCAGGACAGCATGGTGGCCGCCACGCCCGCGACCACCGCGGTGTGCCGCCCGTTGCGCAGCTCGTAGAGCCTGCCGTGCATCGACGCACCGCCCGCCGGGGCGGCCGCCGCGCGCCGGCCACCGGGCAGCGCCCCGGTGAGCGCCGCCGCCCCGGCCGCGGCCAGCGCCGCACCGCCCAACGTTCGCCTGCTCCACCTGCTGGGGAACCAGACTCCCCACGAGTCGGGTGCCGAGCCGACCCGCAGCCAGCAGCCCGGTTACGACCAGGGCTAC
>NZ_JBEYUS010000067.1:5677-37387 GCF_040643635.1 Saccharopolyspora sp. NPDC047091 | reverse complement strand
AACTCGCCGTCCGCTACGAAGCCACCGTGCACATCGCCACCATCAACATCTGGCTCCACGACCTCACCAAAACCAATTCCTAAACAGCTCCTAGCCGCCCCAGGCTCCGGTGTCCGCGGTGAGGCCGAGGACCGCGCCGCGCGAGTCGGCGATCACCACCACCTCGCCGAGGACCCGGTGGCGGAGTTCGGTGACGACGCGGCCGCCGCTCTCGACGGCGCGGTCCGCGGCCTCCCGCACGTCCTCGGTGGCGAAGTGGCACACCCAGCCCCAGCGCCCGTCCAGCCGATCGGCGGAGCGCGCCGCCAGCGGGCGGCCCCCGGTGAGGTAGCGGTCGCCGTCGACGGACCAGCCGAGCGTCGACGCCCAGAACTCGTCGGACCGCTGCTGTTCGGCGCTGTGCAGGTCCACCCAGCACGGTTCGCCCCGTCGCGGCGCGGGAGCCCACGGGCCGTGCTGCGCGCGCCCGCGGACCATCCGCGCGGTCACCTCCTCGGGCCCGACGAGGTCGCCGTCGTGCCGCGCGCCGGCGAACACCACGTACCAGCCGGGGCGCACACCGTGCGTGGCGGGCCGCAGCGAGGCGCAGTGCCGCTGCCCCACCCAGCACTCGAATCCACCCGCGATCGAGTCCCACACCCGCCAGCCCAGCAGGTCCTGGTGGAACAGCGCCGCGCCTTCCGGGTCGGTGGTGACCAGTTCGATGCGACGCAGACCGCGCACGGCGGTGGGCTGGGGCACAGCGGGGCGTCCTTCGGGATCGAGCAAGAGCCGTTGAGGCTCCCATACTGTCCCCCGAACGTGGAGCGAACAATGCTCCATTCGGAGGCATGGGATTGCGTTCGTGACCACATCGGCCACGCTCCGCAGTCATCGGCCTACCGCGTACCCCTGCATGCCGCGCGGGTTGGCCGCCGCGGAGAGCACCCCGGTCTCCGGGTCGCGGGCGACCGCGCTGAGCCTGCCCTCCGACCACGGCTCCCCGACGGTGACGTCGTGCCCGCGGCGGCGCAGGTCGGCGATCACCGAGTAGCCGACGCGGGATTCGACGGTGACCGAACCGGGCCGCATCGCCCGCGGGTAGAAGGAGCCGGGGAAGCTCTCGGTGTGCCAGTTCGGCGCGTCGATGGCGCCCTGCAGGTCCCAGCCGCCGCGGACCGGTTCGCGCAGCGCCACCGCCAGGAAGAAGTGCGTGCTCCACTGGTCCTGCTGGTCACCGCCGGGCGTGCCGAACGCGAGCACCGCCTCCCCGCCGCGCAGCGCCAGCGACGGGGTGAGCGTGGTGCGCGGCCGCCTGCCGGGGGCCAGCGAGTTCGGCAGGCCGGGTTCGAGCCACGCCATCTGCAACCGGGTGCCGAGCGGGAAGCCGAGCGAGCCGATCACCGGATTCGAGTGCAGCCAGCCACCGCTGGGCGTCGCGGCGATCATGTTGCCCCAGCGGTCCACCACGTCGAGGTGGCAGGTGTCGCCGCGGGTCTCGCCGTCGCGGGCCACCGTGGGTTCACCGGCACCGGCGGGGGCGACGAGGTCGAGCGGGCCGTCCTGCACCCGCTGCGCGTGCGCGCTGAGCCGGGGCGTGCGGCCGCCGGGGCTGCCGGGGCGCAGTTCGCGCGAGGCGCGGTCGCCGATGAGCGCGCGGCGCTGCTCGTTGTAGCCGGGGTCGAGCAGTTCGGCGACGGTGACGTCGGTGCCGTCGCCGTACCAGGCCTCCCGGTCGGCCATCGCGAGCTTGGTGCCTTCGACGAGGGTGTGCAAGTAGTCGGCGGCGTCGAGGTCGAGCGAGTCGGGCAGCAGCGCGAGCTGCTGCAGCAGCACCGGGCCCTGGCTCCACAGCCCGGCCTTGCACACCGTCCAGCCGTTCCACTCGTAGCTCGCGGGTTCTTCGTAGGTGGCGCTGAACCGGGCGAGGTCCTCGCCGGTGAGGGTGCCCGCGCGCCGCTCCCCCGAACTGTCCATCGTGGACCGGGCGGCGGCCGCGGCGAGCTCCTCGGCGATGAAGCCCTCGCGCCACACCCGGCGAGCGGCGTCGATCCGCGCTTCCCGGCTCGGCCCGGTGGCCTCGGTCAGCACCCGGCGCCAGGTGCGGGCGAGCGCGGGGTTGCGCAGCAGCGCGCCCGGCGCGGGCGGGCTGCCCCCGGGCAGGTACAGCTCGGCGGAGCTCGGCCACTCGGCGCGGAACAGGTCCTGCACGGTGCGCACGGTCCGCCCGATGCGCTCGACGGCCGGATGCCCGTTCTCGGCGTAGCCGATGGCGTGGTCGAGCACGTCGGCGAGTTCCTTGGTGCCGTGGTCGCGCAGCAGCAGCAGCCACGCGTCGAACGCGCCCGGCACCGCGGCCGCCAGCGGACCGGTGCCCGGTACCAGCTCCAGCCCCAGGTCCCGGTAGTGCGCCACGGTCGCACCGGCCGGCGCGGGGCCCTGCCCGCACAGCACCACCGGTTCCCGCCCGGCCGGGGCGAAGATGATGGGCACTTCACCGGCGGGCCCGTTCAGGTGCGGTTCGACGACGTGCAGGACGAATCCGGCCGCGACCGCCGCGTCGAAGGCGTTGCCGTCGTCCTCCAGCACCGCCATCGCCGCCGCGGACGCCAGCCAGTGCGTCGAGGACGCCATGCCGTACGTGCCCTGCAGGGTCGGTCGGGTGGTGAACAACGCGGTCCTTCCGCCGGTCGGCTCCGCACAGTCAACACCACCGAACGGCCTAGATCCAAGACTCCGCGGCGGCTCAACCACCGAAGCCGATGCCGAACACCTCCAGCACCGTGTACACGCAGAGCACGGTGATCGCGGCGCTGCTGAGCACCAGCGCGGCGGTCGTCCAGCGGCCGGCCCGGAACCTCCGGTCCACTTCGGTGCTGCGCAAGTGCCACACCGCGACGACGACGGCGAGCAGGAAGATCCCGCTGCCGATGCCGCCGATCTGCACCATCAGCACGGGTTCCTGCGCGAACAGGAACAGCACGGCCCACAGCGGCGGGAACAGGGTGGTGAGCAACCGCACGGTGCGCTGCCGGGCCCGGACGTCGTGCCAGTCGATGACGCCGAGCAGGCCGAGCGTGTTGGTCCACAACCGCGGCACGCTCGCCGAGGACCCGATGGCGGTGGAGCCGAGCACGGCGATCGCGCCGAACAGGAACAGGTACTCCGCCCACGGCCCGAGCACGTCGGTGTAGATCCGGGACAGCGTGGTGATCATGTCGTTGCCGCTGGGCACCAGGCCCTGCGGGTGCAGCACGGCCGCGCCGATGACGTAGAACGACAGCGTGCACACGGTGCACACCACCCAGGACACCAGCACGTCCAGCCGCATCACCGCGAGCCAGCCCTCGGCCCGGCGGGCCCGCTGCTCGGTGCCGTCGTCCGGCCCGGTCCAGCGCGCGTAGCCCTTCTCCAGGCACCAGTAGGTGTAGGTGGTCATCTCGTCGGCGCCGACGCCGGTGAGCCCGAACATGGACACCGCGATGCCGACGGTCCCGGCCGGGATGAGGAAGCCGAGCCCGGCGCCGAGGTCTGCGGGCGCGTAGCCGAACGGGGTCAGCGGCAGGCCCAGCGCGAGCGACACGGTGGCGACGGTGAACACGACGACGGAGGCGACGGCGGTGCGCTCGACGACGCTGTAGCGGCCGCCGCGCAGCAGCAGCACCAGACCCGCGGTGATCAGCACCGTCCACACCAGCAGCGACGGGAAGCCCAGCGCCTCCCCGGTGATCGGCCACAGGATGGAGCAGGCGGCCGCGGTGCCGCCGATGATGCCGCCGCGCTGCAGCATCTTGGTGAAGTCCATGCCGATCCACAGCCAGTTGATCCAGCCGACGCGGCCGATCTTCGGGCCGACCTGGCCGTAGCCGCGCAGCGCGGTCTTGCCGGTGAGGATGGTCCAGCGGGCCAGTTCCATCTGCACCCACACCTTCACCGCCGCGCTGATGATCACGAGCCAGAGCAGCACGAACCCGGCGCGGGCGCCGAGCGAGGTGGTGACGATCAGCTCGCCGGAGCCGACGACGGCGGCGGAGAGCACCAGGCCCGGCCCGAGGTGGCGCACCCGGCCGCGGAAGGTGGTGGGGGCTTCGCGCACGTCGTCGGGGGACAACGCGTACGGGTCGGCGGCGGCCGGGGATGCGGCCGTCTGCTCTGCCATGGCGGTGGGCTCCTCTCCTCCGGCGGCGGTGCCGGGGTGGTCGGGCTCAGGAGGCTTCGTGCACCGGGTCGGCGCCGGTGAGCACCCGCACCACGTCCTCGGCGACCATCCGGCCCATCTGCCGGTTCGCTTCGTGGCTGCACGCGCCGAGGTGCGAGGTGAGCACCGCGTTCGGCGCCGTCAGCAGCGGGTTGCCCGCGGGCGGTTCCACCGAGAACGCGTCCACTCCGGCGCCGCCGAGGTGCCCGGAGTGCAGCAGGTCGGCGAGCGCGGGCTCGTCGACGAGCCCGCCGCGGGCGGTGTTGACGAGGATCGAACCGGGCCGCATCGATTCCAGCGCGGCCCGGTCCAGCAGCGGCGCCGCACCCGGGTCGCCGGGCAGGTGCAGGCTGACGAAGTCCGATCCGGTGAGGCAGTCGGCGAATCCGGCGGAGCGGACGCCGTGTTCGGCGAACACCTCGGCGGGCAGGTGGGGGTCGTGGGCGAGCACGTCCATCCCGAACGCGGTGGCGTAGCCGCCGAGCAGCCGCCCGATCCGGCCGAACCCGAGGATGCCGAGGGTGCGCCCGGCGAGTTCCGGACCGAACGGCTTCGGCCAGCCGCCGCCGATGACCTCGGCGTGCGAGCGGCCGATGCCGCGCGCGGCGGCGAGCATCAGGCCGAAGGCGAGCTCGGCGACGGCCCGCGAGTTGCTGCCGGGCGCGTACACGACCCGCACGCCGCGTTCCCTGGCGGCGGCGACGTCGATGGTGTCGACGCCGACGCCGTGCTTGGCGACGACCCGCAGCCGCGGCGCGGCGTCGAGCACGTCGGCGGTGATGTCGTCCATGCCGACGATGAGCCCGTCGGCGTCCGGGACGTGCGCGAGCAGCTCCTCGTGCCGCAGCGCGCGGTCCGGTTGCGGGCGGTGCACGTCGGCGGCGGTCTCTAGGATCTCCCGCGGCCGCGCGGAGAACCGGCCGAAGGTGGGGGTGCTGATCAGGACGCGTGGCATGTCGGCTCCGCTGCTGCCCAGGCCCGGTCCACGACGACGTGCTTGATGACCCGGCGGTGGTAGGTGTACGCGAGGTGCAGGGCGCCGTCGGCGGTCTGCGCGATGGACGGGTAGGACAGCTCCCGGTTGAGGCCGTCCCGGGAGTTGTTGGTGAGGCAGTGGCCGTCGCCGGTCTCGACGTCGCGGCGCACCGGCCAGCTGCGCCCGCCGTCGGTGGACACCGCCAGCGTCAGCGGTGCGCGCGGCGCGCCCCAGAACGCCGGGCCCGGTCCGTCCGATGTGGACTCAGCCGCGCCGTCGTCGATCTCGTCGTAGAGCGATTCGCGGCGTTCGGTGGCGTCCGCGGCGCTGCTGGCGTTGTGCACCAGCGCGATCGCCCCGTCGTCGAGCACCGCCGCCTGGATCGAGGAGTTGTTGTTCGGCAGCTCCGTGGGTTCCGGCTCGCTCCAGGTGATCCCGTCGGTGGAGCGGCTCAAGTGCACGAAGTCGGCCTGGCGGCGGCGGAACAGCGCCACCAGCTCACCGCCGGGCGGGGCGAGCACGTTCATGTGCACGCAGCCGGTGCTGCCGGGCACCTCGTGCGCCTGCCAGCTGCGTCCGCCGTCGTCCGAGGCGAGCACGGCGCTGGTGTCGTGGTCTCCTCGCCACCGCCCGGTTTCCGGGCGCGGGCAGCGGAACACCGGCAGCAGCCAGCGGCCCGAGTCCAGCACCACGACCGGCTGGCGCACGAACACGCCGCCGTCCGGGGACGCCGGGATGAGGGTGCGGGCCGCGTCCCAGCTGCGGCCGCCGTCACCGGAGGTGCGCACCCGCACCTCGGCGGTGTCCTGGTTCCCGGCGCGCTGCGCGGTGTAGAGCACCCACAGCCGCCCGCCGGGAGCCTGGAACAGCACCGGGTTCTGCTCGGAGCGCTCCGGGTCGGCGGAGATCCGCAGCGGCTCGGACCAGGCGGTGCCGTCGTGCCGGGAGAACCACACGTCGATGTCGGAGAGACCTTCCTGCGTGCCGGAGAACCAGGCGCAGGCGAGCTCGCCGCTCGGCAGCGGCAGCAGGTTCGCGGCGTGCGACTGGACGTCCGGTGCGGGCAGGAACTCCTCCCGCGGCGCGCTCATTCGGTGGCCGCCTTCAGGTGCGCGGCGGCGATCTGCTCCAGGTGCACCACGTCGGAGGCGACGCTGGCGAAGGTGTAGCCCTCGGCGAGGCGGCGCGCCGCGGTCTCCCCGTTCGGGGTGTGGATGCCCGCGGCGATCCCGGCCTTCGCGGCGGCCTCGCGCACCGCGGTGACGGCGTCCTCGAAGGCGTCGGCGACCGCCGGATCGCCGGGGAACGCCCCGCCCACGGCCAGGCACAGGTCGGACGGCCCGACGTAGACGCCGTCCAGCCCGGGCGTCGCGCAGATCTCCTCGACGTTCGCCAGCCCCTGCGGCGTCTCGATCATGGCGAGGACCACGGTGGCCGCGTCGGCTTCGGCGGGCTTCGGGCCGATGCGCAGCCCGGACCGCATCGGCCCGTAGGAGCGGCCGCCGTGCGGCGGGTACCGGGTGGCGTGCACGGCCTTCGCCGCGTCCGCAGCGTCGTCGACGAGCGGCACGATGACCCCGGCGGCACCGGCGTCCAGCGACCGGCCGATCGCGGTGAGGTCGTTGGCCTCGACCCGCACCAGCCCGGCGGAGCGACCACCGGCGTCGATGGCCAGCATCCCGTTGAGGATGCCCGAGTAGCCGACCAGGCCGTGCTGGCCGTCGATGGCGACGTAGTCGTAGCCGAGGCGCGCGATGCGCTCGGTGGCGATGGGCGCGTCCAGCACCGCCCAGTAGCCGACGACCTTCTCCCGGTTGCGCAGCTTCTTCGCGAACTCGGCGGCGACCATGCGAACGTTCTCCTTGCGGTGTGGGGACATTCAGCGGTTGTAGGCGGGCATCGGGCCGTTCAGGGCGGCACCGACCTCGTCGCAGGCCGCGACGACGTCGGCGGGCAGCGGCCCGGCTTCGGCGGCGGCGATGTTGGCCTGGAGGTGCTCGACGCGGGAACCGCCGAGCAGCAGCGCCCCGGTGGCGGGCCTGCCGAGCAGCCAGCGCAGCGACAGCTCGGTCAGCGCCAGCCCCGCGCCGTCGGCGATGGCGGCGAGCCGGTCCACCGCCTCGAACAGGGCGGCGTCCCAGTAGCGCTTCCGGTACATCTCGGCGAGCCGCGAATCGCCGAACCGGCCGCCCGCCGGGTCCTGGTCGAAGCGGTGCCTGCCGGTGAGCAGCCCGCCGCCGAGCGGGTTGTAGACCACGGTGTGCAGCCCGGTGGTCTCGGCGAACTCGGCGTACTCGGCTTCGATGCGGCGGGCGAGCAGGTTGTACAGCTGCTGGGCGACCGCGGGCCGGGGCGCGCCGACCTGGTCGGCGACGTGGTCGACCTCCGCGATCTGCCAGGCCGCGTAGTTCGACACCCCCAGCGAGTCGATCTTGCCTTCGGCGACGAGCTCGGCGACGGTGCCGAGGGTCTCGGTGAGCGGCGCGGCCCGGTCCGGCTGGTGCAGGTAGAACAGGTCGATCCGGTCCACGCCGAGCCGCCGCAGGCTGCCCTCGACGCTCGCGCGCAGCCCGGCCGCCGACAGCGGCGAATGCTCCCCGGCGTCGGGGTGCGGCATGCCCGCCTTGGTGGCGAGCACGATGCGGTCGCGGCGCCCGGGCAGCAGCTCGCGCAAGATCTCCTCGGTGGCGCCGCCCGCGTAGCCGTTCGCGGTGTCCACCCCGGTGATCCCGGCCTCCAGCGCGGCGTCCAGCATCCGCGCCGCGCCGTCCGCGTCCACGGTGTCGCCGAAGGTCATGGTGCCCAGCACCAGCCTCGACAGCGGGGTGCGGACACCGGGCAGGGCCACGGGACGGTCGGTCATGCGGACGCTCCTTCATCGGGTGCGGGTGCGGCCGCGGCGAGCAGGTGGCGCGGTTTGCGCCCCCGCACGGCCGCGGGGTCGAGGGCGGCGCCGCGCAGCGCGCGGGTGTAGGGGTGCCGGGGTGCGGCGAGGACCCGCTCGACCGGTCCGCGTTCGACGACGCGGCCGCCGCGCAGCACCAGCAGTTCGTCGCTGATCTCGCGCACCACGCCGAGGTTGTGCGAGATGAACAGGTAGGTGAGCCCGTGCTCGCGCTGCAGCTCCCGCAGCAGGGCCAGCACCTGCGCCTGCACCGAGACGTCGAGCGCGCTGGTCGCCTCGTCGCACACGAGCACTTCGGGCCTGCTGGCGAGCGCTCGGGCGATGCCGATGCGCTGGCGCTGCCCGCCGGAGAACTCGGCGGGACGGCGGTGCAGCGCGGTGGACGGCAGCTCCACCTGGTCGATCAGCTCGGCGGCGAGCCTGCGCCGCTCCGCCTTCGAGCGCACGCCGCGCAGCCGCAGCGGTTCGGCGACGATCTCGGCGGCGGTCAGGTGCGGGTCCAGCGACCCGTACGGGTCCTGGAACACCAGCTGGATGCGGGGCCGCAGCGGCCGCAGCCTGCGTTCCCCGAGCCGCGCGATGTCGGTGCCGTCCAGCACGATCCGCCCGGCCGTCGGGGTGCTCAGCCGCACCAGGGCGCGGGCGATGGTGGACTTGCCGCACCCGGATTCGCCGACGATCCCGAGGGTGTGGCCGCGGTGCACGTCGAAGTCCACGCCGTCCACGGCGCGGAAGGCGCCGCCGGGCGCGGGGAACTCCACGACGAGGTCGCGCACCTCCAGCAGCGGCCGTCCGGTGTCGCTCATCGGGTGCCTCCGTCCCAGGGTCCGAGCCGCGGCACCGCGGCCAGCAGCCGCCGGGTGTAGTCCTCGGCGGGGTCGTCGACGACGCGTTCCACGTCCCCGCTCTCGGCGAACCGGCCGCCGCGCATCACGTGCACCCGGTCCGAGACCAGCCGTGCCACGCCCAGGTCGTGGGTGATCATGAGGATGCCCGCTCCGGTGCGCTCCTGGATCTCCAGCAGCAGGTCCAGCACCCCGGCCTGCACGGTCACGTCGAGGGCGCTGGTCGGTTCGTCGGCGACGAGCAGCCGCGGTTCCCCGGCGAGGGCGATGGCGATCAGCACCCGCTGCAGCATGCCGCCGGAGAGCTGGTGCGGGTACTTGCGCAGCTGCCGCGCGGGCTCGGGGATGCGCACCTGCCGCAGCAGGTCGGCGGCCCGCTCCCCCGCCGCCGACCGGGAGGTGCCGCCGCGGCGGACCGCTTCGCGCAGCTGGGAACCGATGGTGTGCACCGGGCTCAGCGCGGTCATCGGGTCCTGCGGGATCAGCGATACGCCCCGCCCGCGCAGCCGGGCGCCCGCGCCCGCGTCGGCGATCACGTCGTGGCCCAGCAGCCGGGCCCGCCCGGACAGCACCGCCAGGCCCGGCGGCAGCAGCCGCAGCAGGCCCATCGCGGTGGTGGACTTGCCGGACCCGGATTCGCCGATGAGCGTCACCGTCTCCCCCGCGGCCAGCCCGAACGACACCCCGTCCACGGCGCGCACCACGCCGCGCGACGTGATCAGTTCGATCTGGAGGTCCTCGACGTCGAGCAGCTCGGTCATGCCCCTGCCTCCCCGCGCACCTTCGGGGACCGGTCCCGCAACCCGTCGCCGAGCAGGTTCACCCCGACCACCAGCAGCACGATCACCAGCCCCGGCAACGTCACCATCCACCAGGAGGTGGTGATGTAGTCCTGGCCGTCGGAGATGATCCGGCCCCAGGTCGCGAACGGCCGCTGCGGCCCGGCACCGAGGTAGCTCAGCGCGCTCTCCAGCAGCACCGCCTGCGCGAGCAGCAGCAGGACCACCAGCGTCGCCTGCCCCACCACGTTCGGCACCACGTGCCGCAGCAGCACCGCGGGCCTGCTGAGCCCGAGCACCCGCCCGGCCTGCACGTAGGGCTTCTCCCGCTCCACCACGACCAGCGACCGCACCAGCCGGGCCACCTCGGGCCACTGCGCGATGGCGATCACGAACGTGATCACCGGCACCGACGGGCCGAACAGCGCCACCACCAGCAGCAGCATCATCAGCAGCGGCAGGGCCAGCTGCGCCTCCAGCGCGCGGGACACCAGCGCGTCCACCCAGCCGCCGAGGAACCCGGCAAGCGAGCCGAGCACGACGCCGATCAGCCCGGACACCACGACCGCCAGCACCCCGATCAGCAGCGACACCTGCCCGCCGTGCAGCACCCGCGCCAGCAGGTCGCGGCCGAGCTGGTCCGTGCCGAACAGGTGGCCGTCCACCAGCGGCGGCAGCCGGCGCCGGTCGAGGTGCTGCTCGTTGGCTCCGGGGATCGGCAACACTCCGGCCAGCGCCACCGGCACCACCACGAGCAGCGCGCACCCGGCGCCGACCCACAGCTTCACCGCGGCCGCGCGAGCCCGGCGGGTGGCGGTGGCGCGGCCGAGCTGCCGCGGGGTGACGCGGCTGGGGCGCGCGGTTCCGGCCTCGGTCATCGGGCGGCCGCCTTTCCGAGTCGCACCCGCGGGTCCAGCAGCGGGTAGGCCAGGTCGATCACCAGCTGCACCAGGATCGCCAGCGCCGAGGTGACCAGCACCGTCGCCTGGATCAGCGGGTAGTCCCGGGTCTCCAGCGCCCGCACCACCAGCGATCCCACACCGGGCCAGGCGAACACGACCTCCACCACGACGACGCCGTTGAGCATCGCCGCGAAGCGGGTGCCGAGCGCGGTGAGCACCGGGATCGCGGAGTTCGCCATCGCGTAGCGCCACACCAGCGCCCGTTCCGGGACACCGCGCGAACGGGCGGCGGTCAGGTACGGCGCGGCGAGGTTCGCGGCCATCTCGCGGCGCACCAGCCGGGAGATCAGCGCGATCTGCAGCGCCGCCACGGTCAGCGTCGGCAGCACCAGGCCCGACCAGGTGGCGAACCCGGAGGCGGGCAGCACCGGCAGCACCACCGCGAACGCGGTGAGCAGCATGATGCCGCTCCAGAAGTCGGGCATGGACTGCCCGGCGATGCTCAGCACGTTCGCCCCGACTTCGCGGGCCGAGTCGGCGTGCCGGGCCATCCAGGTGCCCAGCGGCACCGCGACCAGCATCGTCACCAGGATCGCCGAGAGCGCCAACGTCACCGTGTACGGCACCCGTCCGAGCACCACGTCGAACGCGGGTGCCTGGAACGAGTAGGACGTGCCGAGGTCACCGTTGAGCAGCCCGCGCAGGAACACCAGGTACTGCTGGGGAAGCGGGTCGTCGAGGCCGAACCGGTCGCGGACCGCGGCCAGCTCGGCAGGGCTCGCCATCGGTCCCGCGTAGGAGGCGGCCGGGTCGCCGGGTGCGAGGCGGATCAGCACGAACACGGTGGAGACGGTGAGGAACACGGTCAGCGCGCTCTGCCCGACGCGGCGCAGCAGGTAGCCGGTCACGGCGCACTCACCCCCGCGGCGGCCAGGTCGTAGGAGTTCGTCGGTTCCAGCCGCAGCCCGGACACCCGCTGCCGCTGGGCGAGCACGACGCGCGGCACGAACGCCCACAGGCACGGCCAGGTGTCCCAGACGGCTTGCTGCGCCCGCGCCAGCAGGCCCTGCCGCGCGGATCCGTCCACTTCGGACGTGGCGCGTTCGATGAGCGCGGCCACGTCGGGGAACACGTAACCCTGGTAGGTGTCGCGGGTCTTCTCGTCCTCGGGGGTACCGCCGTACATGCCCTGCAGTGCGGAGACGGCGAGCGCGGTCGGGGTGCTCAGCCCGTTGCCGATGACGTCCCAGTCCCCACCGCGGCCCTGCCGCCACTGCGCGATGTCGCCACCGGGTTCGAACTGCTGGAGCTCGACGCGCACGCCGACCTCGCCGAGCATCTGCAGCACGGCTTCCATCACGGTGGTGTCGTTGGCGAACTCGCCGGACTCCCAGATGATCCGCAGCGCCAGGTCACCTTCGCGGACTCCGGCGGCGGCGAGCAGTTCCCTGGCCCGCCGCGGGTCGTGCACGTACTCGCCGGTGCGCACCGCCCCGGCCAGCGTGCTCGGCACCGGCCCGGTGGCGGGGGTGACGGACCCGGTGAGCACGTCGTCGATGAGGGTCCGGCCGTCGATGGCGAACGTCAGCGCCCGCCGCACCCGCGGATCGGCCAGCGGGTGCCCGGCGGGTTTGCGGAAGTTGTAGAACAGCTGGTTGATCCGGGTGCCTTCGGTGGTCTGCATCCGCACCTGCGGCACCCCGCGCAGCTGGTCGGCGGAGTCCGGGGAGATCGTGTCGATCACGTCGACCTCGCCGCTGCGCAGCGCGACGACCCGGTTCGACTCCTCCGGCAGGAAGCGCACTTCGACGCGCGCGGTGCGCGGGCGCGGCCCCCAGTAGGCGGAGTTGGCGGCGAGCTCGTAGTCACCGGTCCCCCGGTTCGCCGCGGTGACCACGTACGGCCCGCTGCCGACCCCGTCCTGCAGCTCTTCCGGCCGGTTCGCGGCGGCGGGGGTGATGAGGATGTTGGCCATCAGGTAGTCCAGCGTGGGCGCCGGATTCCTGGTGCGCAGCAGGAAGGTCCGCGCGTCCAGGGGCACGACTTCGGGCCATTCCGGGAAGAACGTGGCGAGGAACGAACCGCTGACGCCCTGGTACATCCGCAGCGCGACGGCGACGTCCCGCACGGTGACCGGGGTGCCGTCGGAGTAGCGCACCCCGGCGCGCAGCCGCACGGTCCACTCGGTGGGCGCGGTGAGCTCGAACCGGTCGGCGAGCACGAGCCGCGGGGTGAGGCCGGGCCCGATGGTGGTCAGGGCCTGGCGCACGGCGCGCTGCACGGTGACGGCGGCCTCGAACTGGTTGAGCTTGTTGTCCAGCGAGACCAGCGAGCGGTTCAGGGCCAGCACGAGGGTGTCCGGCCCGGGGCTCCCGGTGGGCCCGGCGCAGGCGCCGAGCGGGCCTAACGCGGCCAGGCCGCCCGCGGCGGCCCCGGCCCGCAGCCCCGCTCGCAGCAGGGCGCGGCGGGACAAGGCCCACCGATCCGGCCGCGGGTTGTTCGACGGGGTCATCGTTGACCTTTCCTCGCACTGCACCGGCCGGGCTCGGCCGTCGCCGGTGTTGTGCGGGGCACTCTGACACGATTGCGCGTTGTGCGCAACTGTCGTAGCGTGATTCACGCAGACGCCGGTGCGGCCGCCGCACCGGACCACCCGGAGCGCTCCAGGTGGACACCGTCCGGCACCGCGGTGGAAGCAGCACGCACGAACAGCGGCCGGAACAGCCGGGAAAGGGGACCGACGTGGGCGAGAAAGCCCGGCACGAGGTCATTTCCGGACTCCACGTGCACGCGCTCGCGGACGACCTCTCCGGCGCGGCCGAGACCGCCGCGGCCCTGCTCCCCGCGTTCGGCACCGGCGAGCTGCGGCTGGCGGGCACCGGTTCCGCGGACTCCAGCGCGCCGACCGGGGATGCGCACATCGCGCAAGAAGCCGCTCTGGTGGTGCTCGACCTCGACTCGCGGCACGCGCCCGCCGAGGCGGCCGCCGGCGCGGTGCGCCGAGCGCTGCGCGCGCCCGGTGCGCGTTCCGCGCGCACCTTCCTCAAGGTCGATTCGCTGCTGCGCGGCAACGTGGCCGCCACCGTCGCCGCAGCCGGGCCGGTGGTGCTCGCCCCCGCGCTGCCCTCCGGCGGGCGCACGGTCCGCGACGGCATCCCTCGGCTGGACGGCGTTCCGCTGCACCGCGGCGACTCCTGGCGCGCCGAGACCACCGCGGCGCCCGCGACCCTCGCCGCGCTGCTCGACCCGCTGCCGTGCCGGGTCGTCCCGCTGGCGGCGGTGCGCTCCCGCGGGCTCGACGAGGCGCTGCGCGCGGGGCTCGACGCGGGCGAGATCCCGGTCTGCGACGCGGAGACCGACGCCGACCTCGACGCCGTGGCCGCGGCCGCGCTGCGCGCCGGGCCCGAGGTTCGGCTCGCCGGTTCCGGCGGGCTCGCCGCCGCGCTCGGCCGGGCCCTGGCGCACCGCGCCACCCCCGAACCGCCGGCGCCCGAACCGCCAGCCCTCGAACCAACGGTCCTCGAACCAACAGCGCCGGAAACCCCCGGAACGGATCGCGCGCACGGCCTGCTCGTCGTGGTCGGCACCGCCGAGCGCACCGCCCGGGAGCAGGTGCGGCACCTCGCGGGCACCGGGGCCCGGCACTTCCCGCTGGAAGTGACCGCGCTGCTCACCGCCGACCCCGACCTCGCCCCGATCACCGCGGCGCTGCGGCGGGCACCGGTGGTGCTCACCGCGGACGCCGCCGACGGCGTCGACCCGGCCCGCTCCCGAGCGCTGGTGCGGCGCCTCGCCGACACCGCCCGACGCGTGGTGCGCGGTGCGGACCGGCCGGTGGACCTGGTGCTCACCGGCGGCGAGACGGCGCGTCGCGTGCTCGACGCCCTCGACGTGCGCGCGCTGACCCCGCTCACCCAGATCCACCACGGCGCCGTGCACAGCCGCACCTCCGGCGGCACGTCCGTGGTGACCAGACCCGGCAGTTTCGGCGAGGCCGACAGCCTCGTGCGCATCGCGGCACACCTGCGTCCCCCAACGGAAGGCTGAACATGAGCACCCCTGCCACCCCCCTGATCGCCGTCACGATGGGCGACGGCGCAGGTGTCGGCCCGGAGGTCACCACCGGCGCGCTGCTGGACCCGAGCACCACCGAGCGCTGCCGCCCGGTGGTCGTCGGCGACGCCGCCCGGCTGCGGCTGGCCGCCTCGATCGCTGGGGTGGCGGCGGAGATCGCTCCGATCGGCTCGGTCGCCGACGCGGTGTTCACGCCCGGCCGGATCAACGTGCTCGACCTGGGGCTGCTGCCCGCGGACCTGCCGTGGGGCCGGGTCTCCCCGGTCGCCGGGGACGCGGCCTACCAGTACGTCCGGGTCGCGAGCGAACTCGCGCTGCGCGGCGAGGTGCAGGGCATCTGCACCGCCCCGCTGAACAAGGAGGCGCTGCACGCCGCCGGGCACCTGTTCCCGGGGCACACCGAACTGCTCGCCCACCTCACCGGCACCGAGGAGGTGTCGATGATGCTGTCCACGCCGAAGGTCAAGGTGGTGCACGTGACCACCCACATCGGACTCGTCGACGCCGTCGCCAAGATCGAGCCGGGCCTGGTGGAGCGGACCGTGCGCCGCGGCCACCGCGCGATCCGCGGTTCGGGCGTCGAGTCGCCGCGCATCGGCGTCTGCGGGATCAACCCGCACGCCGGGGAGAACGGCCTGTTCGGCCACGGCGAGGAGGCGGAGAAGATCGTCCCGGCGATCGAGGTGCTGCGCGCCGACGGCATCGACGCCCGCGGCCCGCTGCCCGCGGACACCGCGTTCTTCCTCGCGGGCCGCGGCGACTACGACCTGATCGTGGCGATGTACCACGACCAGGGGCACGGTCCGGTGAAGGTGCTCGGCATCGAAGCGGGTGTGAACATCACCGTGGGCCTGCCGGTGATCCGCACCTCGGTGGACCACGGCACGGCCTTCGACATCGCCGGGACCGGGAAGGCGGGCGTCGGTAGCATGATCGAGGCCATGCGCCAGGCCGCCGAGCTGTCGGTCGCCGCGTGACCACCGCAGCCTGACGGGAGAACCGATGCCCCGCGGATCGCAAGAGCGCCGCGCCGCCATCGTGCGGCTGGCCACCACGTCCGGTCCGGCCAGCGTGGAGGAGCTGTCCGAGCGGTTCGGCGTGACCGCCTCCACCATCCGCCGCGACCTGGCGCAGCTGGAGTCCGCGGGGCACCTCGCCCGCACCTACGGCGGGGCGATGCCGCTGGACCCGCACCAGGAGAGCTCGCTGCGGCAGCGCAGCGGGGAGGCGCACGCCGCCAAGCACGCGATCGCGGCGTGGGCGGCGCGGCAGGTCCGGCCCGGGGAGACGGTGCTGCTGGATTCCGGCACGACCACGGGTGCGCTCGCGCACGCGCTGCGCGGCGCGCGGGACCTGACGGTGGCCACCACCGGGCTGACCGTGCTGCAGGAGCTGGTGAACGCCGACGGGGTGCACGTGGAGTGCCTCGGGGGGACGCTGCGCCACGTCAGCCAGGGGTTCGTCGGCGCCCTCACCGAGGCCGCGCTGAGCCGGATGACCTTCGACCGGGTGTTCCTGGGCGCGGACGGGGTCACCGCGGAGCAGGGCATCTGCGAGGCCGACCTGCAGCAGACCCGGCTCAAGGAGCTGATGGCGCAGCGCGCCGAGCACGTGTACCTGCTGGTGCACGCCGCGAAGCTGGGCCGCCGCCCGTTCCACGCGTGGGCGCAGCTGCCGGAGCGCTGGACGCTGGTCACCGATGCCGAAGCCGTTCCGGCGGCGATCGCCCCGTTCCGCACCCGCGGTGTCGACGTCGTGGTCGCCGAGGCCTGATCCCACCGGGTGTCAGCCGCGCCGCCGCCCGTCGAGCCGGGCGCTGACGCCGGGGCACTGCCGCCGGGTGGTGTCGAGGAATTCGGCGAGCACCGGGGAGCGGTCCGCGGCGCGGAAGGACATGACGAGTTCGGGCAGGTCGATGCGCGGGCGCACCTCGCAGATCCAGGTGTCGGGGCGCGCGGCGACGCGCAGGCAGGCGGGCGCCAGTCCCACGCCGATGCCGCAGGCGGCGAGCCCGAGGATGGTGTGCACGTCGCGCGCTTCGACGGCGCGGTCCAGGGCCGATGCGGCCGGGCCGAGCAGGTCGCGCAGGGCGGTGCGCAACGCCGGTTCCTGGTCGGCGGGGGCGACGATGAGCTGCTGGTCGCGCAGCTGCCCCACCCGCACCGAGCGCTGCCCCGCGTAGGGGTGCCCGGTGCCGACGACGGCGACGAGCCGGTCGGTGCCGACGGTGACGGAGGTGAGGTCCTCGGCACCGGGGCCGCGGGGTGCGCCGCGGCCGATGGTGACGTCGAGCCCGCCGTCGAGCAGGGCGGCGGCGCTGCGGGCGGTGGACATCTCGTGCACCTGTAGCCGCACGTCGGGGTGTTCGCGGCCGAAGCGCCCGAGCAGGGGCGGCAGCAGTTCCAGCAGCGCCGACCCGATGAAGCCGAGGCGGAGCCTGCCGGTCTCACCGCGCGCGGCCCGTTCCGCGTCGAGCGCGGCACCCGCCATCTCGGCGAGCGCCTGCCGCGCCCGGCCCAGGAAGGCTTCGCCCGCGGCGGTGGGGAACACCCCGCCGGGGGTGCGGTCGAACAGCCGGGCGCCGATTTCCTGCTCCAACGCGGCGATCTGCTTGGACAGCGGAGGTTGGGCGATGCCGACGGCGGCCGCGGCGCGGCCGAAGTGCCGGTGCTCGGCGAGGGCGAGCGCGTAGCGCAGGTGCCGTGCTTCCACCTCGCGAGCGTACCGCCGCCATACCCGTGGGGTATCGGGAACGCGCTCGTCAGATATTCAGGTGGATCGGCCCGGAGAGCCGGGGTGGACTCGTGGTCGACACCCGATCCCGGACGACGGAGGAACCCGTGCCCGATGAATCCACTGTGGACACGCTGTTCGTGCTCGTGCACGGAGCCTGGCACTCCTCGGCCCAGTGGGCTGCGACGCAGCGGGCGCTGGCGGCGCGCGGCGCGGCGAGCACCGCGGTCGACCTGCCCGGCCACGGCTTCGACGCCCCGCTGCCCACCGGCTACCTGCTGCCGGGCCGCCCGGGGCTGACCACCGAGAAGTCCGCGCTCGCCGGGCTGACCATGGACGAGTGCGCGACGGCACTGGTCGCCGCGCTGCGGGAGGTCCGCCGCTGGCCCCGGGTGGTCCTCGTCGCGCACAGCGCGGGCGGCGGGCCCGCGTCGCTGGCGGCGGAGCGGGCGCCCGAGCTGGTGGACCGGCTGGTGTACCTGTCGGCGTTCGTGCCCGCGGGACGGCCGCGCTTCGCCGACTACGTCGCCGCGCCGGAGAACGCGGACGCGCTCGGCGCCGGCCTGCACGTGGCCGATCCGGACGTGCTCGGCGCGGCGCGGATCGACCCGGCCTCACCGGACCCGGACTACGTGGAGCTGCTGCGGCGCACGCACTACGGCGACGTCCCGGCGGCGGACTTCGCGCGCTGGCGGCTGGCGCTGAGCCCGGACCTGCCGAACGCGATCCCGCGGACTCCGGTCGCGCTGACCGAGCAGCGCTGGGGCGGCATCCCGCGGTCGTTCGTGCGGCTGGCCGCCGACCGGGCGCTCACCCCGGCCGTGCAGGACCTGATGGTCGCCGAGGCGGACGCGGCGATGCCGCGGAACCCGTTCACCGTGCACCACCTCCCCGGCTCGCACACCCCGTTCGCGACCCGGCCGCGGGAACTCGCCGACACCCTGCTGTCCACTCTGGACTGATCACGTCTCCAGGGCCGCGATCCTGGTGTCGAGGTAGGCATCCCAGTCGGCGGCGCGGTCGCGCAGGTGCGGTTCGACCCGGTCGTCGGTGTGCACCATGAACCGGTTCGCCAGCACCGCCTCGGCGAGCAGCTCACCGACGGATTCCGGTTGCAGCGCCTCGAACTCGGCACCGGGGCCGCGGGTCCGGGTCGGCGGCCCGAACGAGCGGATCGACCCGGCGATGCCGGTCACCACCGGCCCGGGGCACAGCACGGTCACCCCGATGCCCTGCGGCCGCAGGTACAGCGCGAGCCCTTCGGAGAGCTGCACCAGCGCCGCCTTCGACGCGGCGTAGGGCAACCGGTCGTAGGCGTAGCTGAACAACCCGGCGAACGAGGCGGTGTTGACCAGGTGTCCCGATCCGCGCTCCAGCAGCAACGGCAGGAAGACCGCGTTGCTGCGCACCACGGACAGCAGGTTGACGTCGAACACCCGCTGCCACTCCGCGACGGGGATGTGCTCGGGCAGTCCGCGGGTGAGGACTCCGGCGTTGTTCATCACCAGGTCGACGCCGCCGAACTCGGCGAGGGCGGTGTCCCGCACCCGTTCGAACTCGCCGTCCAGCGCCACGTCGCAGGTGACCGCGACCGCCGCGCCGCCGTCGGCGCGGATCTCCTCGGCGGCGCGTTCGGCGCCGGGGCCGTCGACGTCGGCGAGGACGATCCGCGAGCCGCGCCGGGAGAAGGAACCGGCCGCGGCGCGCCCGATCCCGCTCGCCGCACCGGTGATCACCGCGACCGCATCGCGCATCGTGTCCACTGTGGTCTTCTCCTCGCCGGTCCCGCCGGGCGCGGGACTTCCTGCGGTTGTACCCCGGATCGGCCGCGCCCGGCGTCGGCCGGATGGACGCTGCGAGAGGTCCGGACCACCCAGCGGTTGTGACGCAGCGCACCAACCCCGCCTCACGCGGAATCTTGATCCGTTCCAGAAAGTTCTTCACAATGCTGCACGTGCCGAGCGACACCACGGACTACCGGCGCATGCTGCGCGAGGCGGAGCTGCGCGTGACCCGCCCCCGCACGGCCGTGCTGGCCGCGGTGCACGAACGCCCGCACGCCGGTACCGAGTCCATCATCGACGCCGTGCGCGGCGAACTCCCGAAGGTCTCGCACCAGGCCGTCTACGACGTGCTGCGCGCCCTGACCGCCGCGGGACTCGTGCGCCGCATCCAGCCGATGGGCTCCGTCGCCCGGTACGAGGCCAGGGTCGGGGACAACCACCACCACGTGGTGTGCCGGTCGTGCGGCGTCATCGCCGACGTCGACTGCGCCGCGGGCACCGCGCCCTGCCTGAGCGCCTCCCACTCCCACGGCTTCGAGATCGACGAAGCCGAGGTCATCTACTGGGGCCTGTGCCCCGAATGCGGCTCCACTTCGGATCCCGAACGAAACCACTGATCCCGAAAGGATTCCCGGTGACTGACAGCGCTGACGCCGCGACCGGGGGCTGCCCCGTCGCGCACGGCATCCCCCACCCCACCCAGGGCAACGGCAACTCCACCTGGTGGCCGGACCGCCTCAACCTGAAGCTGCTCGCCAAGAACCCCGCGGTCGCCGACCCGATGGGCGAGGACTTCGACTACGCCGCCGAGTTCCGCACCCTCGACCTGCCCACCGTGAAGCAGGACATCCAGGACGTCCTCACCACCTCGCAGGACTGGTGGCCCGCCGACTTCGGGCACTACGGCCCGCTGATGATCCGGATGGCCTGGCACAGCGCGGGCACCTACCGGGTCAGCGACGGCCGCGGCGGCGGTGGCGCCGGCCAGCAGCGGTTCGCGCCGCTGAACAGCTGGCCGGACAACGTCAGCCTGGACAAGGCGCGCCGCCTGCTGTGGCCGGTGAAGCAGAAGTACGGCCGCAAGCTGTCCTGGGCCGACCTGATGATCCTCGCGGGCAACGTGGCGCTGGAGTCGATGGGCTTCGAGACCTTCGGCTACGCCGGTGGCCGCGCCGACACCTGGGAGCCCGAGGACGACGTCTACTGGGGTGCCGAGACCACCTGGCTCGGCAGCGACAAGCGCATCTCCGGTGGCGAGAAGCGCGAACTCGAACAGCCGCTGGGCGCCACCCACATGGGCCTGATCTACGTGAACCCGGAAGGCCCGGAGGGCGAGCCGGACCCGGTCGCCGCCGCCCGCGACATCCGCGAGACCTTCGGCCGGATGGCGATGAACGACGAGGAGACCGTCGCCCTCATCGCCGGTGGCCACACCTTCGGCAAGACCCACGGCGCCGCCCCCGACTCCAACCTGGGGCCGAACCCTGAGGCCGCGGGGCTGGAGGCGCAGGGCCTCGGCTGGACCAACGCCCACGGCACCGGCAAGGGCGCCGACACCATCACCAGCGGCCTCGAGGTCACCTGGACCTCCACCCCCACCCAGTGGGGCAACGGCTTCTTCGAGAACCTCTTCGGCTACGAGTGGGAGCTGTACCAGGGCCCCGGCGGCGGCTGGCAGTGGAAGCCGAAGGACGGCGCGGGTGACGGCACCGTCCCGGACGCGCACGACGCGGCGAAGAAGATCGCGCCGAACATGCTCACCACCGACCTGTCGCTCAAGCTCGACCCGGTCTACGAGCAGATCTCCCGCCGGTTCTGGGAGAACCCGCAGGAGTTCGCCGACGCGTTCGCCCGCGCCTGGTTCAAGCTGACCCACCGCGACATGGGCCCGATCGACCGCTACCTCGGCGCCGAGGTCCCGGCCGAGGAGCTCATCTGGCAGGACCCGGTCCCGAAGCCGGACCACGAGCTCGTCGGTGCGGCGGAGATCGCCGACCTCAAGGAGCGCATCGCCGCCACCGGGCTCACCGTGCCGCAGCTGGTCGGCACCGCCTGGGCCGCGGCCTCCTCGTTCCGGGGCAGCGACAAGCGCGGCGGCGCCAACGGCGGCCGCATCCGGCTCGAACCGCAGCGCAGCTGGGAGGTCAACAACCCCGACCAGCTCGCCACCGTGATCAGCGCGCTGGAAGGCGTCCAGGAGTCCTTCAACGCCGCGGGCGGCAAGCAGGTCTCCTTCGCCGACCTCGTGGTGCTCGCCGGCTCCGTCGGCGTCGAGCGGGCCGCCGAGGCCGCCGGCTTCGACGTCGAGGTCCCGTTCACCCCGGGCCGCGGCGACGCCACCGCCGAGCAGACCGACGTGGAGTCCTTCTCCCACCTCGAACCGGCCGCCGACGGCTTCCGCAACTACGCGGGCAAGGGCGCGGCGCGGCCCGCCGAGTACCAGCTGGTCGACCGGGCGAACCTGCTCACCCTGAGCGCGCCCGAGATGACCGTGCTGGTCGGTGGCCTGCGCGCGCTCGACGCCAACTTCGACGGCTCGAAGGTGGGCGTGCTCACCGCGAACCCGGGGACGCTGAGCAACGACTTCTTCGTCAACCTGCTCGACATGCGCACCACGTGGAAGCCCGCCGACGAGGCCTCGGAGACCTTCGAGGGCCGCAACGCCGCCGGTGAGCTCGTCTGGACCGGCAGCCGCGCCGACCTGGTCTTCGGCTCGAACTCCGAGCTGCGGGCCGTCGCCGAGGTCTACGCCGCCGACGACGCGAAGGAGAAGTTCGTCCGCGACTTCGTGGCCGCCTGGCACAAGGTGATGGAGCTGGACCGCTTCGACCTCTCCTGAGCCGAGAACGGTCCTGATCCGCGACCGGTCCCGGATCCACGGCCGGTCCCGGATCTGTGGCCGGTCCTGATCCCGGCGAGCCCCCGTCCGCGCACCTGCGGGCGGGGGCTCGCCGCGTTGGCCCGTCCGCCGCACCGTCGGACGCCCCTGCTGGGCCAGGTGGCCGTGTTCCCGGCGAACCCCGCCCACCCCCTCGACCCGGCTGTTAGAAAGGATCTCGAGGGCGAACCCGGGGGGATGCACCGTGGACATCGACCGGACGCGACGAGAGCTCACGCTCTTCGCCGACTACCACAGCTTCGAGGTCCGCGACGCGCACGCGGACTACGACCTGGCCGCCATCGACGACACGACCGCGGACCTCCGCCGCGACCTGATCTCCAGCCGGGACGGGGTGGTCACCGTCGGCACCGCGCGGCGCCGCGAGGTCCGCGTGGTCGTCGAGATCGGCGCCGAGGCACCGGTCTGCGAACTCGCCTCCTGGGACCACGTCACCGAGGCATCCGTGGAGATCGCCAGCGGGGAGATCCTGGTGCTCGGCGGCTCCGACAGCAGGCACAGCGCGCACCGCTTCCCCGTCCCGGTGGGCGTCTACCGGGTCCGGACGCGCTGCGCCGGTTTCGGCACCATCAGCCCCGACGGGGTCGACGGCGCCGAGGTCTACCGCGTCCAGATCTGGCCGGGCACCGCGCGGCGCACCACCGTCCTCAAGCGCTTCACCGGCGAGCTCCCCCGCCGCTGACCGCCCGGGCACCGCCGGGATCGGCGGACGGCGGCATCCGCTGCGCCGATCACCGCGTTCACCTGATCTTCGCGCGGCGCGCCGTTCGGCCGGGCGGACGCATATTGCACAATGACCCGCATGGCCAGCGACGAGAGCACCGCCGACGACCGGCTCACCCCCGCGGACCCCAGCACCGAGCCGAACCCGCAGCACGGCGAGCTCGACCACGCCGAACCCGAGCACGCCGGAACCGATCACGCCGGGCCGGTCCGCGAGGAGCCGACGCGCGCGGAGAAGCTCCAGCACACCCGGACCGCCGGGACCTGGGCCGCGGTCGTCGTCGCGACCATCGCGCTGATCGTGCTGCTGGTGTTCATCCTGCAGAACCTGCAGCCCACCTCGGTGACCTTCCTCGGGCTCCGCGGTGACCTGCCGGTGGGCGTGGCGCTGCTGCTGGCCGCCGCGATCGGCGGGCTGCTCGTGGCGCTGGTCGGCGCGGCCCGCATCCTGCAGCTCCGCCGGACCGCCAACCGCCGCAACCGCTGACGCCCGGCGACCACCGAGCCGCACGACCACCGAGCCCCGCGCTCGCCCGGTTCCGGGACCACCGAGCCGCACGGCCGCCCGGTTCCGCGACCGCCGAGCCCGCGATCACCGGGCCCGCGATCACCCGGTTTCGCGACCGCGGTCGGCCCGGGACGGGCGACGGAGCGCGCTCGGCGCCGTCCCGCGACCGCCTAGCGCGCGACCAGCGCCGTCCCGCGGCCGCCGACGTTCCGTGCTCGTCAGGTCCTGCGGCGACTCCCCTTCCCGAACCGGACGAGCCGGACCGTTCGCCGCGCCGGGTCGTGGATCACGTCCGCCGGTGGCACGGCGCGGTCCTCCCGCTCGCCCGGTCGGCGTACATTTGACGCGGGCGCGGGCCGCGGCGCGCGCCCGCAACACCGAGTCCGCCCCGGTTCGCCGGCCGCAGCACCGAGAGAGTTGATCGGGTGAGTGCCCCCACGGTGACCTCGCAGGACCGCGCCGACGGGCAGCCCCGACCCCGACTCCTCCGCCGAGCCGCGCCGTGGCTGCGCGCCGCAGCCGCGGTCCTCGCCGGGCTGCTGCTCTACGCCGCGTCCCCGCCGCGCGACCTGTGGTGGCTGGCGCCGCTGGCGGTGGCCCCGCTGGCCGTCCTGGTGCACGGGCGCCGCACCCGTTCCGGCTTCGGCCACGGCCTGCTGTTCGGGCTCGGTTACATGCTGCCGCTGCTGGGCTGGATCCAGGACTTCCTCGGCGTCCAGTTCGGCCCGTGGCCGTGGCTCGGCGTGGCGCTGGTCGAGGCGCTGTTCCTCGGGCTCGCCGGAGCGGGCATGGCCCGGGTGAGCCGGTTGCCGGGCGCTCCGGTGTGGATGGCGGCCGTGTTCGTGCTCGCCGAGGTGCTGCGCGACTCCCAGCCGTTCGGCGGCTTCCCGTGGGGGCGGCTGGCGTTCACCCAGCCGTCCGGGGCGCTGCTGCCGCTGGCCTCGGTGGGCGGGGCCGTGCTCGTCACCTTCGCCGTCGCGCTCGTCGGCTGCGGGCTCGGCGTGCTGGTGCTGCGGCTGCGCGCCGGGGACCGGTGGGTCGTCCCGGCCGCCGCCGTGCTGGTGCCGCTGGTGGCCGGTGCCGCGCTGTGGCCCTCGATCGACGTGGACCCGCAGGCGGGAACGGCGCGGGTCGCGGTGGTGCAGGGCAACGCGCCGGACATCGGCCTGGACCTGCTGTACGAGGACGACGTGCTGCACGACAACCACATCCGCGGTGCCCGGCAGCTGGCGGCGGACGTCGACGCGGGCCGGGTGCCGCGCCCGGACCTGGTGGTGCTGCCCGAGCAGGTCGGCAGCTGGGGTCCGACGCGCTACGACCCGCAGCTCAGCGCCGTCACCGACCGGCTCGGCGTCCCGGTCGTCGCGGGCGGGTTCGCGGTGGACCGGGACGGCACCTTCCGCAACCGCATCATCGCGTGGAACCCCGGCTCCGGTGCCGGTGACGAGTACGCCAAGCAGCACCTCGTGCCGTTCGCCGAGACCATCCCGATGCGGTCGGTGGCCCGCCTGGTCAGCCCGTTCGTGGACCGCTTCCAGCAGGACATGGTCCCCGGCGACCTGCCCGGCGTGCTGCGGGCCGGGGCGATCCGGCTCGGCGTCGGGCTCTGCTACGACGTCGCCTACGACGACGTGTTCGGCGGGGCCGCCAGGGACGGCGCCACGCTGCTCGCCGTGCCCACCAACAACGCCTGGTACGGGCACTCCGAGATGAGCTGGCAGCACCTGGCGATGTCCCGGCTGCGGGCGGTGGAGCACGGGCGCGCCGTGGTCGTGTCCGCGACCAGCGGCATCAGCGCCATCATCGCCCCGGACGGGACGGTCAAGACCCGGTCGGAGCAGTTCACCGCGCAGAACCTGGACGCCGAGGTCCCGCTGCGCACCGAACGGACCCCCGCCACCTCGGCCGGCGCCGCCCCGACCTGGGTGCTGTCGCTACTCGGCGCCGGAGCGCTCGTCGCCACCGCGCGGCGGCGCACCCACGACACGAACTGATACGCCCGGCCGCGCGTTCACCTGGGGGACGTGCGGCCCGAAGGAGGAACGTCATGACGGACCGGCACGCCCCCGACGGTGCAGCGGGGCCGTCCGGCTCGGCCTTGGTGGTCATCCCCACCTACGACGAGCGGGAGAACCTGGGCCCGGTGGTGGCGCGGCTGCACGCCGCACTGCCCGCCGCCCACGTGCTCGTCGTGGACGACGGCAGCCCGGACGGCACCGGGGAGCTCGCCGACGAGCTCGCCGCGGCCGACGACCGGGTGCACGTGCTGCACCGCGCGGACAAGGCCGGTCTCGGCGCCGCCTACGTCGCCGGATTCGACTGGGCGCTGGCGCACGACTACGCGGCGGTCGTGGAGATGGACGCCGACGGTTCGCACGCGCCGGAGGACCTGGCACGGCTGCTGGCGGTGCTCGACGAGACCGGCGCCGACGTGGTGATCGGATCCCGCTACGTGCCGGGCGGCCGGGTGGTGAACTGGCCGTGGTACCGGCAGGCGCTGTCCCGCGGCGCGAACCTGTACTCGAAGTACACCCTCGGCGTGCCGGTGAACGACAGCACCGCCGGGTTCCGCGCCTACCGCCGCGACGTGCTGGCGGAGCTGGCGCTGCACGACGTCGCCTCGCACGGCTACTGCTTCCAGGTGGACCTGACGCTGCGCTCGGTGGAGGCCGGATTCACCGTGGTCGAGGTGCCGATCACCTTCACGGACCGCGAGTTCGGCGAGTCGAAGATGAGCGGCGACATCGTGCGCGAAGCCCTGTTCCGCATCACCAAGTGGGGCGTGCGCCGCCGGGTGACCCAGCTGCGCGGCCTGCTGCCCGGAGGCTGACCGCCCGCGCCCCGCGGGTGCGCACGAAGACGCCTGGGCTCCCCCGCACGGGGCCCAGGCGTTCGGTGTGCTCGTCCCGCGTAGCGCGGGGTGGTGTTTCCGGTCGGATCAGGCGGAGTGGCTGCGCCGGCCGCGCAGCACTTCCAGCCGCTCGTTGAGCAGCTCCTCCAGTTCGGGGATGCTGCGGCGTTCGAGCAGCATGTCCCAGTGGGTGCGCGGCGGTTTGGCCTTCTTCTGCTCCGGTTCCGATCCATCGATGATCTTGGATTCGGAGCCGTGCAGGCGGCACTCCCAGGTCGGCGGGATCTCGGCGTCGTCGGAGAACGGCACCTCGAACTCGTGGTCCTTGGGGCAGGCGTAGCGCACCGTCCGGCGCGGTGCGAGGTCGTGGTTGCGGTCGGTCTCGTAGCTGACCGCTCCGAGCCGGCTGCCACGCAGAACGCGATCGGCCATGACGGTTCCTTTCACTTCGGCCCGGAGCAGACTCCGGACGGGTTGTGCTCACCGAGTGCAACGGCCGACCGGCCGTCGCCTGTTCCCGGTGCGGGACTCTTGGTTGCCGTCGGTGACGTTATTCACTCGTCAACGACATTGTCCCCTCTAGAGATGCAAGCAGACCGCGTTCGTGACGCGTTCTCGCACTCGCAACCTAGAGGTTCCACCGAACAGGTGATGGTGCCAGATGAGTTGTCACTAAGGGCAAGTTAACCTTCACTCTCTCAGAAGAATTGCAAGCGAGATCACCCGCAGGCCCGCGGACCCGACGGCGACTCGATCACGTTGCGTATCGACACCCCGCATCCCGAGCCTGCGACGCTGCGTATCGGCATATGCCAATGATGCCGGTGTGCTCACCACATCGCATCACTGGCCCGGGTACAGCCGATCCCGGCTCAGAGGCGCTCCGGCGGCCGGTTCCCCACCGCCTCGATCGCGCGTCGCACCGGCACCATCGAGACCAGCACCAATCCGACGACGAAGAACACGACCAGCGAGATGATCGCCAGCCGGAACGACCCGGTGGCCTGCCCGACCCCGGCGAAGACCAGCGGCCCCAGCCAGGACGTGGACCGCTCCCCCACCTCGTACAGCGAGAAATATTCGGCCTCCTTGCCCTCCGGCACCATCTGGCTGAACAGCGAGCGCGACAGCGCGTTGGTGCCGCCGAGCACCAGGCCGATGCCGACGGCCAGCCCGTAGAACTGGAACTGCTGGCCCGCCTGGACGAAGTAGGCCGCGAACAGCACCCCGACCCAGACCACCAGACTGATCATGATCGTCTTCTTCGCGCCGATCCGGCCTGCCAGCAGGCCGTGCAGCACGCCGCCGACGAAGGCGATGAACTGCACGATCAGCAACGTGATGATCAGCGAGTCCTGGGGCAGCCGCAACTCCATGTCACCGTACTGAGCGGACACCTGGGTGACGGTCGCGATCCCGTCGGTGTAGATCATGTACGCGCCGAGGAACGCCAGCGTCAGCGGGAACCCGCGCGCCTGCTTGATCGTCGAGCCGAGCTGCTTGAAGCCCGCGGTGATCACCGAGGCGCCGCGCTCCCCGCCCTCCGGCTGGTGGTGGCGGCCCAGCACCGCCAGCGGCAGCAGCGTGAACACCGCCCACCAGAGGCCGGAGGAGACGAACACCAGGCGCACCGCGGCGTCCTCGCCGAGCCCGATCGCGTCGTGCCCGAGGTACAGCGCGAGGTGCAGCGCCAGCGCGGTCCCGCCGCCGAGGTAGCCGAACGCCCAGCCGCGGGAGGACAGCGCGTCCCGCTCATCGGCGTCGGCGATCTCCGGCAGGAACGAGTAGTAGACGACGACCGAGGCCCCGAAGCAGATGTTCGCGGCGATGAAGAAGACCAGTCCCCAGCGCCAGTTCCCGCTGCCGACGAGCCCGAGCAGCGAGGTGGCCAGCGCACCGCCGAAGGCGAACATCGCGAGCATGGCCCGCTTGTTCTGCGTGCGGTCGGCGATGGCGCCGGTGATCGGCAGCACGAGCACCTGCACCACGGTGGCCGCCGAGAGCAGGTAACCCCACAGCGAACCGGCCGGGAACACCAGGCCCAGCACGGAGATGTCGCACTGCACGAGCGAATTCCCGCCGGGGCAGGCCGCGGTGCCGTTGCGGGCGACGTCCGCGGTGGCGGCCTCGGTGGCCACGCTCGTCAGGTACAGCGAGAGGAACACCGTCGTCACCGACGTCGGGAACACCGAGTTGGCCCAGTCGTACCAGCACCATCCTCGCTGCTCCCGGCGTCGTCTCGCCGTGTCCGGCGGGACTCCGCCCAGCACGCTCATACCTCTCCGTCCTCAAGTGTTCACTCGATAGGGGTAACGGGGACTGTATCGGCTCCGGATCAAGGTCCGATCGCGGTGCGATGATCTTGATCGGTGCCTGCGCCGCCACCCCTTCCTTCCCCAGGTCGTTCAGGTCCGTCCCGGCGCGGTGCCGTCGAAGCGCTCGCCCAGCACCTCGCGCAGCAGGTCCGGCCGATCGGTCACCAGCCCGTCGACCCCCAGGTCGAGCAGCAGGCGCATCTGCGCCGGCTCGTCGACCGTCCACGCGTGCACTTCCAGCCCCCAGCGGTGCGCCGTGCGCACGAACCGCGGATCCACCACCCGGATCCGACCGCGCCGCGGCGGCACCTGCGCGGCCGCGCCTCCCGAGCGGGACCGCATTCCCCAGCCGCCGTAGCGCGACGCCCCCCACAGCGTCGTCACCGCCCGCCGCCCCATCGACGTCAGCAGCGCCGCTCCGCCGCCCTTGCGCAGCTCGCGGAGCCGCCGGTCGTCGAACGACGCGAGGCAGACCCTGTCCCACGCGTCGTGCCTGCGAACGGTCTCCAGCACCGGCTGAACGGCGGCGTCCTCCTTGACGTCGATGTTCAGCAGCGCCCGCGGCAGGTCCTCCAGCACGTCGTCGAGGCGGGTGACCGGTTCACGGCCGCCGATGCGGGCCGAACCGACCGCCGACCACGGCAACCGACGGATCGTACCGCGCCCATCGGTGGTGCGATCGAGGCTCGGATCATGGTGCAGGACCACGACGCCGTCGGCGGTCGCGTGCACGTCGGTCTCGATGTAGCGGTAGCCCTCGGCGACGGCGCGGCGCAGCGCGCTCAGCGAGTTCTCCATGTCGTGCAGGTCGCCGAGGTGCCAGCCCCGGTGGGCGAACGCGCGCGGCCAGGGCCCCTGGAGGAACGGGTGGGTCACGGGAGCTCGGGTCCTTTCACGAACCGGGCGGGCGTGGGAGACCGCCCCACTCTGCCCGACGCGTTCCGCCCGGCGGCACCCGCACCGGCGTGGCAACGAGATGTTCGCCGCGGGGTCGCATTACCGTTGCGCACCGTGGACAGCCCGCCCGAGATCGATACGACCGCCGCCCTTGGTCCCGAGACCGCTCGTCGTCGCGCGGAGCGGCACTGCTCGTGGTGCGGCCGCAGGCTGACCTCGTCCGGGCGCCAGGGCAGGCCACGGCTGTACTGCACCCAGTCGTGCAGGCAGCGCGCCTACGAGCGGCGCGGCGCGGTGCAGCGCTCCGGGCTGCCCGAGGACGCGGTGGTGCTCTCGGCCGCCGAGATCGCCGACCTCCAGGACCGGTTGTTCCAGCTGCGCTGCGCGGCCGAGGACGTCGGCACCGCCGCCGAGGACGGCGCGAGCACCGCCGAACTGCGCAAGATGGCCGCCGAGGTCGTCGCCGTCGCCGCCGAGCTCGAACGCCTCCGCTGACCCCTGCGCGAACGGCCCGCGCGGCCGTCGCCTCAGGTCGAACTGCCCTTCCGCGGCGCCGCCCGGACCCGCCACCCTCGGGTGCGCGCCTGCGAAGGGGGTTCCGTGTTCCTGACCGCGAAGACCGTGCTGGTCGGCGTCGACGGTTCGCGGCACTCGTCCCGCGCCGCCGTGTGGGCGGCCGCCGAGGCCGCGCGGCTCGGCGCCTCGCTGCACCTGGTGCTCGCGCACGACGCCGCGCACCGGGTCCGCGCCGAGCAGCAGGTCCGCGAGATCGCCACCGAGTGCCGCGCCGCCGAACCGGACCTGCACGTGCGCGCGCAGGCGGTGGCCGCCGACCCCGCCGAGGACCTGCTCGCCCGCTCCGCCGAGGTGGCGCTGCTCGTCGTCGGGTCGCGCGGGCGCGGCGCGGTGCGGGACGCGCTGCTGGGTTCGGTGAGCACCGCGGTAGCCACCCACGCCGGCTGCCCGGTCGCGGTGGTGCGCGGCGAGCCGGGCGGTGGCCCGGTCGTGGTGGGACTCGACCTCTCGCCCGCCAGCAGGCCCGCGCTGCACTTCGCCTTCGACCGAGCGGACCGCGGCGGCGCCGAACTGGTGGTGGCGCAGGCGCTGCCGGACGCCTACTTCCTCCCGTCGATCCTGGAGGACCCGGAACGGCAACGGCTCCAGGAGGACGCCGAGCAGCAGGTCGGCGGGCAGCTGGCGGTGTGGCAGGAGCAGTACCCCGAGGTGGTCGTGCGGCGGGTCACCACCGACCAGCACCCGGTGGAAGCGCTGTGCTCGCAGGCGGACGGCGCGCGGCTGCTCGTGGTGGGCCACCGTTCGCGAGGCTCGGCGGCGACCCGGCTCGGCTCGGTGGCGCTGGGCGCGCTGCACCACTCCCCCTGCCCGGTGGCCGTCGTGGGCGATCAGGTCGGCCTGGACTGGTAGCGCGGTCAGCGCCCTTCGGCGAGGCGCTTGAGGTGGTCGAGGGTGGCGGTCATGTTCCGCTCCAGGCCCTGCAGGCGCTGCCGCACGATCGACTCCTCCGACTCGGGCCGTCGCTCGATCGCCGTGGTGAGCCCGGAGCTGCGCGTGCCGAGCCGCACCTCGTAGTGCAGGTCCGTTCCTCCGTCGCGCGGGCTCAGCGCGAACCGCCAGGTCGCGATCGGGTCGTCCGGATCCGCCACGGCCCAGCCGAAGGCGCGGCCGGGCGCGCACTCCACGACGTGCGAGGTGGTCGTCCAGTCCCCCAGCGCGTCGTTGCGGTTGTGCCCGTGGAACCGGGCGCCGAGGACGGCTCCGGTGGCGCCGTCGAGCCACTCCACGGACTGCAGCTCGGTGCTGGCCGCGGGCAGCAGCGCGATGTCGGACACGACCGGCCACACCCGCTCCGGGACCGCGTCGATCCAAGTGCGCACTCCGGCCGTCGGGCCGTCGGCGAGCCGCGCGCTGGTCCGCTCCATCGTGGAACGCCCTCCTCTGCTGAGCGACGGCGGGCCGCCGTCCGCGCGGAACGTTCCTCCCGGCGCACCCGTGGTGTCAAGGCGCTCCCGAGCGCGGGTCCGGCACTGCGGAGTCCGAAGAGGACACTCCGCGGGCCTCGGCGCGCGGCGAACGCCGTCCGTAGCATGGAGCGGTGGCAGCGAGCGGGGGACGCACCGTCGGCACGGCACCGGCCGCAGCGGCCGGACGCCGCGTTCGAGCAGGTCGGAGGCATGATCCGGGCGTTCTGCCGGGCGGTGGGCCTGGTATGATCAGCACGCGACTCCGCGACTCCGCGACTCCGCGACTCCGCGACTCCGCGACTCCGCGACTCCGCGACTCCGCGACTCCGCGACTCCGCGACTCCGCGACTCCGCGACTCC
>NZ_JBEYUS010000067.1:0-5579 GCF_040643635.1 Saccharopolyspora sp. NPDC047091 | reverse complement strand
CGACCCTCCTAGCGCCGGGCGGCCGGTGCCGGGCAGCATGGGGCCGTGCTCACTCGATCACCGGACGACGCCGTGACGCGTGAGGCGCGGCACCGCCGGGTCGCGGGGGACGAGCCGGAGCACGGCACCTTCCGGCCGGAGCGCACCGTGCTCGTCATCGGTCGCACCGTCACCTCCACCGCCCGCCTGCTGGATGCGCTGCGGTTCTTCCGGGACGACTTCCGCGTGGACCTGGTGTTCACCGTCAACGACACCTCCCCGCACAGCTGTGGCGCGCTGGAGCTGCTGCGGGAGGAGCGCGCCGAACGGATCGTGCCGTGGTCGCAGGTGCGCGATCTCCCGTACGCGCTGGCGATCTCGGCGAGCGAGAACGTCGACTTCGCGGAGCTGGACCTGACCCGGCCGGTGGTGGTGCTGCCGCACGGCATCGGTTTCAACAAGCACGTGCACGATCCGAAGACCGGCGGGACCAGACTGGCGGGCCTGCCGCCGGAATACGCGCTGCGCAGCGGGAAGGTGCTGCTGACGCTGGCGCACGAGTCGCAGCACCGGCAGCTGGCGGCGGTGCGCCCGGAGGTCGCGGGGAACACGGCCGTGGTCGGCGATCCGACCTTCGACCAGCTGCGCGCGAGCCTGCCGCTGCGGGACCGGTTCCGGCGGGAGCTGGACCTGCGCGGCCGCAGGCTGGTGCTGCTGAGCTCGACGTGGGGCGAGGAGTCGGCGCTGGGCCGATCCCGGGAACTGGCCCGGCGGTTGTGCGCGGAGCTGCCCGCCGACGAGTACCGGGTGGCGCTGGCGATGCACCCGAACATCTGGTCGCGCTACGGGGATCTGCGGGTGCGCACCTGGTTCGCCGACGCGTTGGACGCCGGATTGCTGCTGCTGCCGCCGGACGGGGGCTGGCAGGCGGCACTGGTGGCCGCGCACCAGGTCGTGGGCGATCACGGTTCGGTGAGCCTGTACGCGGCGTGCTTGGGCAAGCCGCTGCTGCTGGCGTCGGTCGGCGCGGAGAGCGTGCCGGGCACACCGGTGGCGGCGTTGGCGGACACCGCCGAGCACCTCGACGTGGCCGGGGACCTGCGCGAGCAGCTCGACGCGTCGTGGCGGACGCACGCCCCGGCCCGGTTCGCCGAGCTGGCCGGGCAGGTGTTCGCACACCTCGGCGAGGCGACCGGGGTGCTGCGGGAGGTGCTGTACCACGCGCTGGACCTGCCCGTCCCGGACGGGGAACCCCCGCTGCTGCAACCGGCGAATCCTCGGCCGTACCGGCGGGAACCGGCCTCCTTCGAGGTGTTCACCGAGTGCACCGGGCCGGACCGGATCGCGGTGCGGCGGTATCCGGCGGCGGTCCGCCGGGCCGACGCGCCGGTGCGCGAGTCGGCGGTGCAGCGGCACCTGGCGGTGCGGGAGGACGAGCCGCGGCTGCTGCGGCACCAGTCCGCGGCGGTGCTGGTGCGCGAGGGGACGTGCGCGGACGAGGCCACGGCGCTGGCCTGGACCGACCAGGCCCGGGCGGAGTTCCCGGGCGCCCGGGTGTGGCTGGCCGCCCACCCGAACGGCATGACCGCCGCCGTCCGGAACGGGCGGACGATGCGCTTCTCCGCCACCGGCGCCGATCCGATGCTCGTGGCATCGGCCGCGCACGCGATCGTCCTCAACGGACTCACTAGCGGCGACTTCACGATCTCCTGCGGTGCCGAGGAAATCCGGCTGACCACCACCGACCGCTGACCGGTACGCGGGCTCGGAGCCACGACCGGCGGAGCCCGGCCAGAACGAGAGGCCCCCGGGTGCATCCCCTCTTCCCAACCGGAGGGGCACGGTTCCGGTCGAGTTCCCGGGTGCCCACCGGGACGTCAGCGGTCGGACCACCGCTCCGCAGGGCAACGCGGCCGGGCGAGCGGTCGTGTGGGCGGTTTCGTCGGGATCGCTGGTCAGTTCGTGGCTGGGGAGCCTTGACACGGGCTGGGAACCATGTGCACCGTTCCCCGGCTCGTCCGAGCCAGCCGCGGTCGGAGCCCGCAGCATCCCTTCTTCACGTGAGGTCGTCCTATGAATCATCTCGCCGATCGTGCCGCCATCCATGATCTCAACACTCGTTACGCGGTTGCCTTCGACGGCTTCCGGCTGGATGAGTCCGCTGGCTGCTGGGCCGAGGATGGCGTCCTCGACGAACGCGAGACCGGCTTCGGCCTGTTCCGAGGGCGCGAGGCGATACGCGACTTCTTCCGCGACTCACTCTTCGCCCATGCCCGCTACATCATCCACGTCATGTTCAACCACCTGGTGACGGACATCGGGGGCGACCGCGCGACGGGGAGTGTCTTCTGCCTCGTGGAAGTGGTGAAGAACGACGGCGGCTACGTTCGTTCCCACGTCCAGTACGAGGACGAATACGTTCGCGTGGACGGGCAGTGGAAGTTCGGCAGCCGCGTCATCAAGCCGTCCTTCCCGGGCGCCCCGGTGTGATCCCTGGAAAGTTCGATTCGGATCGTCTTGCGGCCCACAGGAAGATGCCTGCCCCGTGGAGTCCGGCCAGGTACATGGTCGCGGTCTGCGCAACGCGGGTGGCGGGACCGCGCCACTGCTGCAAGCGATTGATGCACCGTTCGACGGTGTTGCACTGCTCGTACGCCTCGCGGTCGAAGGCGGGTGGCCTACCTCCTCGGCTGCCGCGCCACAGCCGGTGGCCTTGCCGGCCCGCCGGGACGGGGATCACCGCCCGGATACCGCGCTTGTCCAGGTACTGGCGGAGAGCGCGTGCGGAGTTGCCCTGTCCACCAGGACGACTTCCCTGGTCCGAGGACGTCCGCAGCGCGGGGGACGCGCAATCGCGCTCTCACTTCGGTGACGGCCGGAGCGTCCCCGGGCTGTCCGGTCAGGACGAAAGCCAGGGGGCGGCAGTTGCCGTCGGCAGCCAGGCGGATCTTCGTGGTCGGGCCGCCACCAGGCCGGCCGATGGCGTGGTCAGCCGGCTCGCCTGGCCGGAACCCCTTCTCGCGATCCTCGGCCGCATGCTGGTGAGCGCGCACGATCGTGGAGTCCACCGAAACCGACCGGTTACGGCATGACCGCCGCCGTCCGGAACGGACGGACGATGCGCTTCTCCGCCACCGGAGCCGATCCGATGCTCGTGGCATCGGCCGCGCACGCGATCGTCCTCAACGGACTCACTAGCGGCGACTTCACGATCTCCTGCGGTGCCGAGGAAATCCGGCTGACCGCCACCGCCCGCCGACCGCTACCCCAGCACGAAGCGGGCCTGCGATCCGGGACCGGTGGAATCCATCCAGAACGAGAGGATCGCGTGCGCACCCGCCGCCGCCCAGCCGGACGGCGCGCGGCTCGCCAGCGGCAGCACCAGTGGCGCGCGGCCGTCCCGGATCCGGTCGAGCTCGCGGGTCTCGACCAGGACGTCCGCGGTCGGGCCGCCGCTCCCCCACGGCAGCGCGTTCGTGCGGCCGGCCGCGCAGGTGTCGCCATGCCACAGCACGCTGCGCACCGCCCGGCCCTGCTGCAGGTAGTCGACGCGGATGCCGAACATCGCCTGCGCCGAGCCCGGCCGAGTGACGGGCCCGTCGGCTTCGACCTCCACCGGGAGTTCGTCCGGCAGACCGCGGTACTCGGCCCCGACCAGCGCGGTGCCGTCGTCGCCGTCGACGCCCACGTAGGCGATGGCGCGCACCGCGTCGTAGCACCCGTAGGCGTTGCCGCGGACCGACACGGTCCCGTTCGGACTCGCGGTCCGGTCGGCGTGGGTGTGCTTGCGCACGAGTTCGGCGTCCAGGCCGGTCCGGTCCAGCACCGGGTGCGGGGCGGCGGCGCCCACCTCGACGTAGGCGATGCCGGGTCCCGCGACGGTCACCGTCTTCGCCACCGGCCCGGCCGCTCGATCCAGCACCGTGACCTCGGTCGGTTCGAAGGCCCCGTCACCGTCCTCCAGCGGGCTGCCGTGCTCGGCGTCGACGTGGTGGACACGCACCTCGGCGTCCCCGGAGTTCCGCAGGTCGGCGAGCCGCAGGTCGACGGTCTGCGGCTGCTCCGACTCGTTCCAGAGCAGGACGGCGCTGCGATGGGGGTCGCTCGCGGCCATCGCACCCATCCCCGCGGGAAGTCCGCGCACCGCGCCGCGCCGCTCCGGCATCCGCGCGTAGAGCTCCAGCGCGTGGAACAGGGGCAGCTGGAGCGCCCGGCCCCGCTGGTAGGTGATCAGGTGCGGAATCCAGCCGCTGAAGGTGAAGGTCTGGAGGTCGGGAACGCGCAGCGCGTGCTGCAGCGACTTCATGGATCGCACCGCTTCCAGCGTGCTCCCCGCGCGCTTCTCCCAGTCGTGCGGCAGGAACACCCCGGACTGGGCCTGGATGAGGGGCACGTGGTCGAAGTCGGTGCCGAGCGCGTTGCGGGCGCCGTCGAACAGCCCGCCGAGCTCCTCGCCGTAGTTGTTCAGGGTCAGGTAGTCGAAGGGCAGCGCGGGCTGTTCCCGGCGGCGTTCGCGCAGCGCGTCGATCGACGCCTGCAGGTGGGTGCGCCCGCCCAACGCCGGGCGCGCGGTCGTGCTCGGCGTGATGAAGCTGGCCATGCCGAACAGGCCCTGCGGTGCGATGGCGTTGGTGTAGGCGGAGTAGATGTCGGTCATCTGCTTGACCGCGAGGCGATCGGGGGAACCGGTCAGCGTGTGGCTGGGCTCGTTCCAGGTGCACCAGCTGATCGGGTACTCCGCGTACAGCTCGGCCCACTTGCCGATGGCTTCGGCCGAGCGCGCCAGGTCGTCCGGCTTCGGGAACAGGTGCGGGCGGTCGTCCGCGCTGTAATCCCAGAACTGCTGGGGCCCGCCTTCGAGCTGCACCATGATCTCGATGTTCCGGTCGCGGAGCCCGGTGAACAGTTCGTCGAGGAACTCGTTGCGCTGCACGGAGATCTCGCCGTCCGCACCGACCGCGAACGGGTAGGGGGTCAGCGAGGGATAACCGGTGTCGGGGAAGCGGATCTCCGCGTCGTAGAGCGCGGGGCGGATCCGGTCCAGGTGCTGCAGGCTGTCCAGGATGTCGGGTGAGCTCAGCGCCCGCCCCACCCCGATCTTGGATTTGAGCAGGGGGAAGTACTCGGCCGTCCCGAAATCGACGTCGATCGCCGTCCCCGCGGCCGATGTCGCGGACAGGTGCTCGATGCTGCAGCCGCCTACCAGGGCCGCCGCTCCGGCACCGAGAGCGGAGGTCAGGACCACGCGACGGCTGTGCTCAGCGGGGTTCGGCCGGTGCGGGTTGTCCACGAACGGAACCTTTCCTCGGGGCCTTGGTTCAGCAGCGCTGCTGTAGTAACAGTGCGATCGTGCTGGGAAGGCAGGTGGCGGCCCCGCCGGGGTTCCGCCACCCGCCGCACCGGGCGGGATTCGAAGCCGGGCGGTCAGCCCAGCGCGGCCAGTGCTTCCCGCACGCCGTCGGCGCGGGGGCTGCCGTACCGCTCGTAGACGGCGAGCGCGGCGCGCAGGTTCTTGAACATCCCGCCGAGCTCGGTGGGGAAGTTCGACTCGATCAGCACCTGGTAGCGGCGCATGTCGACGATGTGGTCGACGTGCTCGA
>NZ_JBEYUS010000066.1:0-37454 GCF_040643635.1 Saccharopolyspora sp. NPDC047091 | reverse complement strand
CCGCGCGCAACTCGGCCTCCCGCGCCTGCGGGACCCGCGCCCCCCAGACCCCCCCGCGGCGGGCCGCCTCCACCCCATCCACCCCGTTCACTACCCCCCCCTGGCCCCGGACGGGCCGGCCCAGCGCCCGCAGCAGCCGGGCGAGCGGCCCGGCGAGCCTGCCGACGACTCCGGGCAGCGTCGGTGCCAGGGAGCGCAGCGAGCCCTCGCCGCTGACGGGCAGGCCCATCATCTGCTCCCAGGAAGCCCGCAGCAGCGGGAAGAACGCGACCTGCCCGTGCAGGTGCAGCCACGAGTCGAGGTCGTAGTAGACGCGGCCGCCGAGATAGCCGATCATCCGGTCCAGCTCGGGCCCGCTCGCGTCGAGCAGCGCCCGGTCCACGCCGTAGCGGCGGTACAGGTCGTGGAAGATCGTGCGGTAGAAGCCGCGGGCGAACGAGTAGGTCAGCGCGGTCGTGGTGCCGGAGAAGCTCTCGGTGACGTTCGCGTTGCTCCACTGCTTGCGGGTGGACAGGTCGATCGCGATGGGCCGGGCCTGCACGAGGCGGATGCTGCCGTCCTCGGTGAGCACGCCTTCGACGTCCTGCGGGGCGCCGAACAGCGCCGCGACCCGGGCGCCGAGCGCGGCGACGTCCCGCACCTGCGCCTCGTCGAGCACCGGCGCGTCGCGCAGTTCCGGCGGCACCGGCAGCGGGACGGGCCCGTCGTCGGGGCGGTCCGGGTCGAGGCCGAGGAGTTCCGGCTTGTGCGCGAGGTGCGACTCGCAGCGGCCGGTGGCCGAGCGCAGGAAGTAGTGGTCCACGCCCACCTTCTCCTGCACGACGCCTTCGCCGATGCCGTACCCGGCGGCGAGCACCGCGTCGTCGGCGCCGGTGGCCGGGTCGCAGGTGAACAGCACGAAGGACTTGGCGCCCAGCACCATCTCCTGCACGCCGACGGACACCGCGAACCCGTCGAGCGCGAGCCCCTGGGCGTGCCGGTACAGCAGCGCTTCGGCGGTGAAGCCGGACGCCCAGCACTCGCGGACCCGGTCCAGGACCCGGTCCCGGCCCACGTACAGGAAGCTCTCCCCCATGCCCGCGAACGGGTCGGCGGCGGAGTCCTCGCTCTCCCGCTCGGAGCGGCCCACGCTGGAGGAGCGGACGGCGACCAGCGCGCCGGGCGCGAAGGTCGCGTCGAACGCGTCGAGCACGCCCTGCTCGACCCCGGCGGGGAACGGGACGTCGAGGAACAGGTCGCGGATGGCCTTCGCGGCGGCGTCGAGGGAGGCGCGGTCGGCGAAGTCGATGGCGTCCAGTTCGCGGCGGATCCCGTCGTCGACCTCCCGCGCCACGTCCCGGAAGACGGCGGCGTCGAGGCAGCAGAAGCGGGGCACCGGCAACCCGGCGGCGCGCATCTCGGCGAGCCGGGCGAACTTGTTGCCGACCTGCGCGCTGGACGGGCGAGCGTCGTCGTGGATCATCGCGGCGGTCACCGTTCCCATCACCACACCGCCGGGATGAGCCGGCGGCGGTCGCGGGCGTAGTCGGGGTAGTCGGGCAGCCGCATCAGGGTGTCCTCCTCGACGAGGATGCGGCGCACCACGGCGGGCACCATGAGCGCGGCGAACGCGAGCGCGCCGTACGGGTTGAGGAACGCGGCCACCAGCCCGAGGTGGGCGAACACCATGCCGGTGTAGGCGGGGTGGCGCACCAGCCGGTAGGGGCCGGTGCTGACGATGGCGTGCCCGTCGACGGTGCGGACGCGGTGCGAGTAGAAGCGGCCGAGCCGGTGCACCGCGGTGAGCCGCAGCACCACCCCGCCGAAGAACACGGCGACGGCACCGGTGCGCAGCAGCCCCCAGCCGTCCCAGGTGTTCGGCGGCAGCGCCACGGCGGCGAGGACGGCCAGCCGGGACAGCCCGTAGAGCTGTAGGCTGCCGCGGTCGGCGGAACTGGTCTCCTGCACCGATCCCTGGAAGGTGACGCGGGATTCCACCAGCGTCCACGCCAGGTAGGCGAGCAGGACGGCGGCTTCGCCGTACCCGGTCGCGCCGTCGAGCAGGCGGCTGCCGATGCCCCAGGCGAGCACCAGCATCCCGCACAGGAAGATCGCGGGCGGGAAGAGGCTTTCCAGCTTGCGGTTCATCGTGCTGCTTCCCGGTTGGCCCAGCGCAGGTGGTCGTACACGCGCGGGGGAACGATCATGCCGGTGAGCCGGACGGAGCCGATCACGTCGCCCGCGGCGAGCAGGTCCACGGCGAACTCGACGCGCTTGCGCCGCATGGTCATCGTGGTGGTGCGGAACCGGACGTCCTCGGTGGCGGCGACGGCGCGGTGCTGCTCGTGCCGCACCCCGCTGAGCACGTACTTCCAGTCCGGCGCCACGTCCCACACCCGGTGCCCGACCAGCGTGATCAGCTGGCGAGCGCCTTCGACGAGTTCGAGCGCGGAGCGGTGCCGCGGGTCGCGGCGGCGCAGCGCGTGGTCCGGGGCGAAGTCGAGGAGCCGCGCGGTGCACCCGGACTCGTCCCCGGCGAAGTCGCCGATGGCGACGTTCTCGGCGCGGTGGCGGTGCACGAGCTCCCGGTCGACCGGGCTCGGCGCGGGCTCGACCGGCCCGGGAGGTGGCGGGTCGTGGTGGTCGCGCAGCGACACGTGCCCGTCGGCGACGACGAGCCCGCCGGAGGAGCAGTACGCGTCCCAGCGCTCCCCGTCGGTCGCGGGGCTGCTCATCAGCACTTCGACCGGCTGGTCGAGCTCGCAGAAGTGGTGGAACTCCACGGCCAGCTCCGCGACGCGCCCCGGGGACGCCGACGCGAGCCCGGCGAGCCCGTCCAGCAGCAGCATGGCGGGCAGGTGGTCCAGCGGGTGGTCGAAGAAGAACGCGTCCGTCGGGTCCGAGACCATCGATCCGGTCATCGTGTGCACGACGGAGTCGATCGTGACGCTCATATTTCTCCTCAAGGCCCTGGGAAGCGGACGAATTGTCCGGCCACCTATTCCAGGACTACCGGAAGTTGATCTAGTGGATTTCCCAGTGTTGGGCCGGAGGAACGCCTCCGAGCCCCGCAGCACCAGGCGAGATCAACGGGTACCGCCGCAGCATCCGGCAGACCTTCTAGGGAAATCAGCAGTCCTCGACATCCGGCTCCCGCGCTGGTCCCGAGCCCGCGGTGATCCGCGACGCAGCCCGGATTCCTCCATTTTCCGCATTGCGCCGCGCATTTCACCCACGCACTGCGGAAATCACCGGAACCTCGATCCTGGAAACAACCCGGCACCCGGTGAAAACGTCGCGGACCATTTCCGCCCGGCACTCGGTCCGAGGCACTCGGTGCCTTTCCGCGTACCGCGCGCCGGAACGGCGGGCCCGCGACCACTCCATCGGCGACGCCGACTCGGGCGGCTGATCGGGCGTCGCGATCGGCGGCGGTGCGACGATGGCCGCGGAGGACGGAACCCACCCGAGGAGGCGTCGATGAGCGCGGCGGCCGAGCACCAGGACCACGAAGGGCCGCCGCGGCTGGTGCGGCTCGACGCCCGCGAGCGGCTGAGCCGGGCGCGCCGGGACCGCGGCGAGGGCGCCTTCCTCGCCGACGCGGCCGCGCAGGGCTTCACCCCGGGCTCCGCCACCCAGGTCTGGTTCGAACCGGCCGCCGACTTCGCCGAACCGTTCGGCATCCGCGCCGGGGACGAGATCTGCGTCCGCGACCGGGTGCTGCGCGCCGACGGCCGCCCGGCGATGCTGGCGGTCTCCCGCTACCCGCGGTCGATCACGGCGGGCACCGCGCTGGAGTGCACCGACACCGGCCCGGGCGGCGCACCGGCCCGCCTCGACGAGCTGGGCCACGGCGCCACCCGCTACGCGGAGGTCGTCACCATCGCGATGGCGACCGAACTGGAACGGCGGGCGCTGGACATCGACCCCGCGCCGCTGCTGCACCTGCGCCGCACCACCTGGAGCGGCGACCGCGTCGTCGAACTCACCGACGTGAAGGTCCCCGCCCTCGCCGCAGAACTCCACTACACCTGGGACGCCTGCTGACCCGCGGCGGAGGGCAGGATCGGGGGATGAGCGGGAAGTGCGCCGTGCTGGCGCTGCACTGGCAGGTCAACGTCATCGCGCCCGAGGGCTTCTTCGGCGAGCTGCTCGCCGGTCCGGTCGCGCGCAGCGGAGTGGTGGGGCGTGCCGCGCGGTTCCACGCGGCCGCCGCCGCGGCGGGCGCCGAGCTGGTGTTCACCCGCTTCACCGTGCCCGCCGGGGAGGGCGAACTGGTCCGCAACACCGCGTTCATGTGCGCGGTCGCCGAGGCGCAGGAGTCGTTCCGGCCGGACGCACCGGGCGCGGCGCTGATCCCGGAGCTGGCCGGGCAGCCGGATCTGGTGGTGGACAACCAGAAGCTGTCCGGGCTCGCGGGCAACGACCTCGCGGTCCGGTTGCGCGAGCGGGGCGTGGAGACGCTGTTCCTCACCGGGGTCGCCACCGATCTCACCGTCGAGCAGACCGCGCGGCACGCCACCGATCTGGGATTCCGGGCGCACGTGGTCACCGACTGCACGGCGGCCGCCGACGAGGCGGCGCACGAGGCGTCCCTCGCATCGCTGACCCGGACCACGGCGGGGAACCGCACCGCGGCGGAAGCCCTCGCGGCCTGCCGCTGAGCCGCCGCGACCGACCCGGCGGGGAGGCCGGTCAGCCGAGCGGGGACATCAGGAACGGGAGGTCCACGCCGAGCAGGCGGGCGCCGAACTCGAACGCGCCGAGCAGCCACACCGTGCCGAGCACCACGGCCGCCGTCGCCGCGAGCAGCAGCAGCCGGACCGCGGGGTGCCTGCCGCGCTGCCACTCGTTCCACCGGTCGTAGCGGTGGCGCAGGAAGGCGAGCGCGCGGCGGGCGGTCGCGAACTCGGTGCCGAGCACGGCGAGCCCGGCGAACGCCACGACCCAGCCGGGCCCGGGGTACGGGATCATGATGATCCCCGCGACGAGCACCGCGGTGCCCGCGATCCCGATGCCCGCGCGCCAGGCCAGGTCGGCGGCGCGGCTGCGGCGGGCCCGGTCCCGCCGCGCGCGGTACCGGTCGCGCAGGCTCGGGCGCGTAGCGGCGGTGGAGCCGGTGGCGGGTTCGGTGACCGGTTCGGTAGCGGAACCGACGGCGGATTCGACGACCGGTTCGGTAGCGGAACCGACGGCGGATAGGACGACCGGTTCGCTGGCGGAGCCGACGACGGGCTCGGCGGCGGAACCGACGGCGGGTTCGCTGGCGGAGCCGACGGTTGATTCGGCGACCGGTTCAGTGGCGGGACCGACGGCGGGTTCGGTGGTCGGTTCGGCGGCAGGTTCGGTGGTGGCGGTGCCGTGCACGTTCGTCCTCCGGATCCGTTGCGCCCCAGTGCTTTCCGCGCTCACGCCTGCCGGAGGAGGCGCTTGCTGGTGCGGCGGAACGCCCAGACGACGACCAGCGCGCCGAGCACGGTCAGCGGCGTGCCCATCGCGACGCGGGCGACCGCCAGGCCACCGGTGGTGTCGATGACGTAGAGCCACTGCTGCACGGCGAACCGGGCGCCGAACACGAGCGCCGCCGCGAGGGTCGCGAGGTCGTGGGCGCGCAGGCTCGCCCGATCCGCGCGCCACGCGTGCTGCCCGCCGTGCACCAGGTTCCAGACCACGCCGGTCACGGGCCGCCGGGCCAGCAGCGAACCCGCGGTGAGCACGAATCCGGCCAGCGCGGCCCAGATCCCGATGGCGAAGAAGTCCTTCGCCGACCCGGTCCACACCGCGAGCCCGACCGCGACGCCGACCGCGATCAGCCCGCCGACGGCGGAGGAGAACCTCTCGCCGCGCAGCATCCGGAACGCGGTCAGCAGCACCGCGCCGCCGACGGCGACGGCGCTGGTCACCGGCAGCGGCAGGAACGAGTTCGCCGCGGCGAAGACGATGACGGGCGCCGTGGAGTACAGGAATCCCATCGGCCCGCCGACCTGGTCCAGGACGGACGGCTTCGGCGCGGCGACCGCCTCGATCTGCTCGGTCGGCTGCTCGGTGCGCTCGGTCGGCTGCTCGATCAGCTCGGTGGGCCGCCCGATCCGCTCGGTGCGGTCGTCGGTGCGCGGTTCCTGCTTCGTGTCCGCCATGGTCCTCAACTCCTCGATCGACTTCCGTGGACGAGGAGAAGGAAAAGGCGTGCCGCAACGTCATGCTCAAGGAACCGTGAGCCACTTCACAACCAGGTTCCCGACCGGCGCCCGCCCAGCGCTACGACGCGTCGCCCGCACCGGCGGAGCCGGCCGCTCCGGCCGTGCTCAGCGAGTCCCAGATCCGCAGCACGTGGCCGACCGCGGCGTCGACGGTGCGCAACGGGACGCCGTCGCGGGCTTCGGTGGAGATGCCCCACATGAACCCGGCGAACACCGCAGCCGGCTCGGCGGGAGCGCGGTCGGCGGGGAGCTCCCCGGCGTCGACGGCCCGCCCGATGCAGGCGGCCACGTCGCGGCGGACCTCCGCCCGGCGCTCCGCCGCGAACGAGCGGGCCCGTTCGTGCCCGGCCGCGCCCGCGGTGGCCGAGAGCACGACCAGGCAGCCGCCGGGGTGGCCCGGACCGGTCTGCATCGCGGACGACCGCCTCGACCCGCGACTTCGAAGTCCACAATGGACAATTCGGGGGTCCGCCGCTCGCGCGGAACCGGCCCCGCCGCGCGCTCCGGACCCCGGAACGTCACGACCTCGGACCGAGCTCCGGCGGCCCGCCACCCGTCGTTCAGCCGAGGGTGCCGACGTGCTGCAGGTAGCAGTTGCCGCACATGGACTCGTAACCGACTTCGCCGTCGATCGCGACCTGGCTGCCCGCCCGGGTGAACTCGCCGTCGAGGGTGCGCGCGTTGAACGTGGCCTTGCGCCCGCAGCGGCAGACGGTCTTGAGCTCCTCGATGGAGTGCGCCAGTTCCATCAGCCGGAGGCTGCCCGGGAAGCCGCGGGTGCGGAAGTCGCTGCGCAGCCCGTAGGCGATCACCGGGATGCCGTCGAGCACGGCGAGCCGGAACAGGTCCTCGACCTGCGGTCCGGTGAGGAACTGGGCTTCGTCGACGAGGACGCAGTCCGGCGCGCCCCCGGCGAGCACCGCGTCCCGCAGCAGGTCGTCCACCCCCGGCACCACGTCGACCTCGCGGGTCACCATGATCCGGGACAGCACCACCGGGCTCTTGGTGTCGAGCTTCGGCTTCACGACGACCACGCGCTGGCCGCGCTCCTGGTAGTTGTGCGCCACCTGGATCAGCGCCGTCGACTTGCCCGAGTTCATCGCGCCGTACCGGAAGTAGAGCTTCGCCACGACCGCGAAGCTAACCACAGCGCCGCGCGGCGACATCGCGGCACCGGCCGGACGCGTCCCCTGCGCGCCCGGCCGGTGCCGGGCCGTTCATCGGGCGTCGAGGAACGCGGCGACCGCCGCGGCCGTCTCCGCGAACCGCTCGGCCTGCGGCACGTGCCCGCAGTCGTCGATGAGCACGACCCGGCTGTCCGGCAACTCCGCTTCCCACTCGTCGGCGTACCCGGCGGGGACCAACCGGTCCTGCCGCCCCCAGACGAGCAGGACGGGCGCGCGAAGCCGGTGCAGCCGCGCCCGCAGCCGCCGGTCGGGGATGGGCCAGGCGAACTTGCCGGTCGCTCCGATCGCCCACACCTGCGCGGCGATCGCCGCGGCCGCGACGTCGGGATCCTCGGGCAGCGCCAGCGCGGCCCTGGCGGCAGGCCCGGCGGGATCGTGGAAGAGCAGTTCCGGCTGGTCCTGGGGTGCGGCGGCGATCCAGTTCGCGACCGGCAGGTCGTCCCGCCACAAGCCCACCGGAGCCAGCAGGACGACCTCGGCGGCCAGCGCGGGGAACGCCGCGGCGAGTTCGGCGGCGAGCATGCCGCCGAAGGAGTGGCCGACGATCGCGGGCCGCCGCAGGCCGAGCGCGCGCACCAGCTCTTCGTAGATCAGCACGACGTCGGCGAGCGCGTCGACCCGGTGCACCGCGTAGGGGTCACCCGCGCTGGTACCGGGGAATTCGGGGGCGAAGACGGTGCGCTCCCGCGCCAGCGCGGACAGGAACGGGTCCCAGCCGAGCCCGCCCGCGGAGTGCAGGTAGAGCAGCGGGGCGCCGGTACCGGCCACCTTGACCCGGATGGTGATCGCGTCGTTCCAGACCGGCACCGACCGTTCCGCGATGGCGGGTTCGGCCGTCTCGTCGAGCGTGGTCATCTGGTCGCCGCCTTCCGCGTCGGGCCGGTCGCGGGCATGCCCGCCGCCGCGGCGGTGCCGGGCGTGACCGGGGTGGGGTCGCCGCCCAGCCGGGCCGGCCACCAGTGGTGGGCGTGCGCACCGTCGTTCCACAGCTCCCGCAGGAAGGGCGCGACCTCGTCGGCGAACAGCCGGATGTTCTTCATGGCGAGGTCGCGCGGCAGCGAGCCGAAGCCGAGCATCGCGTGCAGGGTGCCGATCCCGTAGCTCGCGCAGAAGTCGCGCACCTGCTCCCGGACGGTCGCGGGGCTGCCGCAGATGACGGCACCGGACTCCACGAGCTCGCGGAACGTCGCGGTGCGCATCCGCGGGTAGAGCCCGAAGTCGCCGGGATCCTTCGCCAGGGCTTCGAGCCCGCGGATGTCGATGCCTCCCGGCAGGCCGAGCAAGTGCGGCGGCAGGCAGCCCAGTCCTTTGCGGAACGCGTACTCGAGGTGCGCGGCGTAGTCCGCCTCCGCCCGCTCGTCGGTCTCGGCGACGGCGATGGCCTGCACGAATCCGAGCCGGTGCGGGTTGCGGGGCACGCCCACCTGGTCGGCGATCTCCCAGAACCGGTCGAAGATCCGCTTCCCGGTGAGCTTCGCGCCGAACCAGCTCAGGTAGTTGAAGCCGAAGTTCCGCTCCAGGCACAGCTGCATCGTGCGCGGATTGCCGATCCCGGTGATCCACACCGGCGGGGCGGGCTGGTGCGGGCGGGGCCAGATGTTGACCTCGGGGTACTGGCCGTACCGCCCGTTGTGCGCGAACGGTTCCCGCTCGCGCCACGCGCGCAGGACCAGTTCCAGGTTCTCGTCGAACCGCGGCCGGATCTCGATCGGGGGCACGCCGTTGTTGAGGCCCGCGTCGTAGTGCAGGCCGATCGGGAATCCGGCGACGAGTCGGCCGCCGCTGAGCACGTCGATGAACGCGTATTCCTCCGCGACCCGGAGGGGTTCGCGCGCCTTTCCCAATGAGCGTCCCATCGGGAAGATCGCGACGTCGAGCCCTTCCGATTCGGTCAGGTAGGCGAGCGCGCTGCTCACCAGGTCGGGGTTGGGCATCATGTCGTAGCTCGACTGGGCGTGCTCGGTCATGCTGATGCCGTCGAATCCCGCGCGGGCCCCGTGCACCAGCTCGTCCATGAAGTCGCGGATCGAGGAGTAGACCCCGTCCCGATCGGCCACCGAATAGGGCGTGTCGCAGACGGATTTGCAGTTGTCCTCGAAGTCGTCGGGCAGGTACCGGTAAGGAGCCTGCTCGAACAGGGTGATCTTCATCGATCCTCCTTCGGAAATCGTGGTTCGCGCTGCGGGGAGATCGGTTCGAAGCCTGGTACCCCGATGCCGACACCGCATCTGAGCTGGGGTTCAACGGACGCGGGCGGTCCCGGTCCGGGGCCGGGCGAAACCGGGGCGCGCATTCCGCCGGCCGCCGGGTGGATCACGACCGCCGAACCGGCCGCCGCAGCGGAGTGGCGTGGCGGGTCGTTCTCCCGGCCGACTTCCGCCGGGAGACCGCCTGGATTCGGCACGGACCGCTCACCTCCTCCGCGCGCTGCGACGACTGTCGCACGAACAGCGTCCTGCTGCGGAAGACCGAATGGTGACCGAATTCGGACAACACCGATCCGAGTGCGGTGCGGCGGCCCCGCAATTGTCATCGCCAGGAGGAATGTGCGGAGCGGTTGCGTCGAATTCGCCATTTCCGGGAGGGGTGGCGGAACTGGACATCACCCGTGCGGCGGCCGCCCGATCGCCGCCGCCGCGGAACCGCCCGCCACGGCCGGGAGTTCGGGCTCCCGCAGGGGCGGCGGGTTCCGCGGCGGATCGGCGCACCCGAACCCGCGAGGGCGCGCGGAGGGCGATCCGCCCGCGATCGGCCCCGCGCCGGGGGGCGATGATCGACCCGGGCTCCACCCGCGGGTTGACGCGCCCCGCGGCGCGGATTCCTACCGTCGTGTCGACTGCTGCGGGCGAAGAGGGGAACCGAGATGAGCGAACGCGCACAGCGCACCGACCGGGCGCGGGCAGGTGCGGCGTGACGGCGGGCGACGTCGCCGGGCGGGAACGGCCGGCGCGCGGGCGGACGAGCCCGCGACCGGGGTGGACGGAGATCGCGGTCGGGCTCGCCGGTTCCACCGCCCTCACCTTCGGGTTGACCATCGCGGTGCACGCGATCGCCGGGCAGCTGGTGTTCGACGTGTTCCTGATGGCGCTGTCGTTCATCGCAGCGGGCGGCGGGTTCGCCTTGGCGGCCGCGGTGCGGATCCGCTCGGTGGCGGCGTTCGGGCTGCGGCGCACCACGGCGCGCCGGCTGCTGGTCGGGCTCGCCGCCGGGGTGCTGGCGTTCGCGCTGAAGTTCCCGGTGACGAAGGTCTACGTCGGGTTGACCGGCGACGCGGGCAACCCGCAGGCGATGTGGTCCACGGCCGCGGCCGACGGTGTGCTGCCGATGGTCCTGGCCTTCCTGCTGCTCGGCGTGCTCACGCCCATCGGGGAGGAACTGCTCTTCCGCGGCGTGATCACGACCGCGCTGCTGCGCTACGGCGCGGTCGCCGGGGTCCTCGGCAGTGCGGTGATCTTCGCCGTGCTGCACGGCAACATCGTCACCGCGCTGTCGGGGCTGATCGTCGGGTTGGTCGCCGGTGAGCTGCGGCGGCGCAGCGACTCGGTCTGGCCGGGCGTCGCCGCGCACATCACGTTCAACCTCCTGAGCAACGTGCTGGCGTTCGTGGTGCTGCCCCTGGTGGGCGGCTGATGGCGCGGGCGGCGGGGCGAGCGGGCACGTCTCCGGCGCGGCTCGTGGCGGGGGTGGTCGTGCGGCTGGCCGCGCTCGCGGTCATCGCGTGCGGATCGGTCACCTTCGGCCCCGGCTTGGGCGGCACCGGCAGGCAGCTGGTGGCGCTGGTGTGCACCGCCGCCGCCTGCGCCGGGTGGCTGGGGTGGACCGCGACGAGCCACAGCCCGTCGGCGGGCGCCGCGGTGCCCGCCGGTGGGGCCGCCCGGAAGGTGCTGTGGACCTCGGTGTCGCTGTTGAGCGTGTCGGGTTCGGTGCTGGCCGGGGTGAGCCCGGCGTCGCCCGCCTTCGCGCTGGGCGCGACGGGGATCTTCGCCGCGGCGCTGGTGCTGGAGGCAGTCCCGGCGGTCGGGTTGCTCGTCGTGTCCGTGGCCGGGATGGCGATCGGCACGGCGGTGTTCGGGCACTCCTGGCCGCTGTTCGCCGCCTACGGCGCCGCGAACGCGGGGCTCCTGCTGGGCGGCTTCAACCACGGCCAGCACCGGGCGCGGCTGGCCCAGGCCGAGGAGCTGGCGGCGCAGACCCGGCGGGCCCAGGAGGAGCACCGGCTGGCCGGGGTGCTCGCCGAGCGCACCCGGATCGCCCGCGAGATCCACGACGTGCTCGCGCATTCGCTGGGTGCGCTGGCGGTGCAGCTCGACGCGACCGACGCGGTGCTCGAAGCGGAGGACGCCTCGGCGCGGTCGCGGGAGAACCTGCGGCGGGCGCACCGGCTCGCGGTCGACGGCTTGGCCGAGACGCGGCGGGCGATCGGTGCTCTCCGCGGCGAGAGCAGTCCCCTGCCCGACCAGCTCCAGGCCTTGGTCGCGCAGCACCGGGAGCACGCCGCGGCGCACCTGGCCGTCACCGGGGTGGTGCGCGCGCTGTCGTCCGACGTGGTGCTCGCCGTGGTCCGCACCGCCCAGGAGGCGCTCACCAACGCGACCAAGCACGCCCCGGGGAGCCGCAGCGACCTCGCGTTCGCCTTCGGGCAGGATCGGATCGTGTTCACCGCCACCACATCGGCAGGGCCCGCGACCGGGTCCGGCGTGCTGGCGGGCACCGGCGGCGGCTACGGCCTCACCGGGCTGACCGAGCGCGCCGCGCTCCTGGGCGGCGAGCTCGACGCCGGACCCGCACCCGGCGGCGGCTGGGTGGTGCGGCTCGTGCTGCCCGCCGCCGGTGAGGCGGGGACGTGAGCGACGAGGTCACGACCGTGCGGGTGGTCGTCGCCGATGACCAGACCGTCGTGCGCGAGGGCCTGGTCACCATGCTCGACCTGGTGCCGGACATCGAGGTCCTCGGCGCGGCCGCGGACGGCGCCGCGGCGATCGCCCTGGTGCAGCGGTGCGCACCCGACGTGGTGCTGATGGACCTGCACATGCCCGGCATCGACGGCACCGAGGCGACCGCCCGGCTCCGCGCCGAGCATCCCGGCGTGCGCGTGGTGGTGCTGACCACGTACGCGGACGAGGAGTCGATCCTCGGCGCCCTGCGCGCGGGCGCGCTCGGCTACCTGACCAAGGACGCCGGGCGCGCCCAGATCACCCGCGCCGTGCACGCCGCGGCGACCGGCCAAGCCGTGCTGGACCCGGACGTGCAGGCGCGCCTGCTGGCCGCGGCGACCCCACCACCGCAACCGGGTCCGGTCGCCGCCCCGGACGGCCTGACCCACCGGGAGGTGGAGATCCTCGGCCTGATCGCCCAGGGGCTGTCCAACCGGGAGATCGGGTGCGCCCTGTTCATCGGCATGGCCACCGTGAAGACCCACATCAACCACCTCCTCGCGAAGACGGCGCAGCGCGACCGCGCCCAGCTGGTGTCCTACGCGTACCGCCACCACCTGGCCCCGCCGTGACCGAACCCGCCACCGGGGCGACGCGGTGGCGGTCGGCCGCGATTCCGGCCGCGCAGGCCTCTATCAGCGGCCCCACCTCGTGCGTTCGCGCCCGAGCGCACGAGCGGCCGCGCATCCCCGCCCGACCACCGCCGACGACTTCACCCGACGTCCTCCAGCGGTGCCCACCGATCCCGCCTCGCGGTCGAAGCGGTAGGGCGGTGCGCACCGCCCGTCCGATCAGCCGCCGGCTCGCCACCCGATGGGCAGTGAAACCGCGTGGTACCCAGGAGATCCGGTTTTCAGGTGCTCCTCGGCAGCACGCCGTTCAGCGGCATCCCGGTCCGCGTAGACGGCGATGCCGATCGGATCGTCCGGTCCCCCGTCGACGTCATCACCACCCAGCAACACCACGTGGATGACCTCGCCGTCCGCCAACGAGGTGGTCCCCTCCGCAGAGCCGATCAGCGGATGCTCTTCCCACGAGGCGTACCGACCGCCAGCGGAGCTCTGCTCCTTGATCCGCTCAGCCTCGACCTCCCCGGCACAGACCGCGATCAACGGCTCCACACCGGGCGGGCTCGTACGCTCGTAGACCACACGCACGAGCGGCTCATGCACCGCAGGCCTCGTCCGTTTGCGCCTGATGAACCCGCGTTCCATTCCCACTCGCAGGGACCTACATCGCCCCAGGGAGCACGGGTCGCCCACCGCAGCCGCACTGGGGAGAACTCGGCCGCAAGTTTCGACGCGTAGTGGAGCGAAGGGTCAACGCTGCATTCCCACCGGACGCTGCTGAAGCCGCTAGCCGCGCGCATGGCATGTGCAACGTGTCCCTCGAAATGTACGAACGACACCGTCGACCCTGGCGTCTTTCTCCTGGCAGGCGTCAGTGAGACCAGTGCCTGGACCCGCACCACCATCAGCGAGGAGGTGCAACAGCGGGCCATGCAGCACCAGCAGCTGCCAAGATCTCTCCTCAGAGGGAGAGAGCTCAAGCGGAGCTCATCCCGATGGCGCCGCGCCACGACACGGCCACCGCACCAGATCGAGTCTGGGGCGAAGGAACCTCTCGTCTGCCCTCCAGAGCGACGACAACGGCCGGAAGGGGTAGTCACCCGATACGGAAACAGGCCCGATGCTCAGCTGAGCATCGGGCCTGCGACCTGCGATTCTAGGGTGGAGCTGAGGGGATTCGAACCCCTGACCCCTTGACTGCCAGTCAAGTGCGCTACCAACTGCGCCACAGCCCCTGATTCACTTGTGCGGTTCCCGGTTCCGATTTCCGGTCCCGTTCGCCTCGTGCCTGCATACAGTACAACAGGCCCGCGAGGCCCCCGTGAAGGGGGGTCCCTTTCGATCTTCAGGGGCGCTCGCGGAGCTGTGCGCTGCGAGGACTGGTCATCCGGCGGGGCCGTGCCCGCTGGGCAGGCCTCTGGTGTTGGCGGCCTTGACGAAGGCGGAGCGCGGGTCGTGGAGTTCGCCGAGGGCGACCGTCTGCCGCCGCAGCGGGATCTCCAGCAGCCAGTCGCCGAGGATGCGGGCCTTCAACCGCAGCGTCGGCAGCTTCGCCAGGTGGTAGGCGCGGTGCAGCAGCCACGCGGGCAGGCCCTTGAGCTTGATGCCGTACACCTCGGCGGCGCCTTGGAACAGGCCGAGCCCGGCGACCGATCCGGCGTAGCGGTGCCGGTAGTCCTGCTGCTCGTGGCCGCGCAGCAGGGCGACGACGTTGTCGGCGAGCACCCTCGCCTGCCGGACCGCGTGCTGCGCGGACGGCCCGCACAGCGCGTCCGCCTTGTCGCTGGTCAGGTCGGGGACGGCGGCGCAGTCGCCCGCGGCGAACACGTCCTGGGTGCCGCGGACCTGCAGCTTCGTGCTGCACTCGACCCTGCCCTTGGCGTCGCGGGGCAGGTCGGAGTCCTCCAGCATCGGGTGCGGCTTGACCCCGGCGGTCCACGCGATGGTGTCGGCGTCGAACTCGTCGCCGTCGGAGAGGACCACGTGCCCGTCGGTGAGGGTCTTCGCGGTGGTGTCGGTCTTCACCTCGATGCCACGTTCTTCCAGGCGGCGGCGGGTGTACTCGCCCATCGGCGCGCTGACCTCGGGCATGATGCGGCCGGTCGCCTCCACCATGATCCAGCGCATGTCGGCGGGTTCGAGGGTGCGGTAGGCGCGGATCGCCTCCCGGGCCATGCTCTCCAGCTCGGCGATGGCCTCGATGCCCGCGTAGCCGCCGCCGATGAACAGGAACGTGAGCAGCCGCCGCCGCAGCTGCGGATCGGAGGTGCTGGCGGCGATGTCCAGCCGGGACAGCACGTGGTTGCGCAGGTAGATCGCCTCGCCGATGGTCTTGAAGCCGACGCCGCGCTCGGACAGGCCCGGGATGGGCAGCGCCCGCGACACCGAACCGGGCACGACGACCAGCACGTCGTAGGTGAGGTGCTCCTCGGTGCCGTCGGCGAGCGTGGCCGTCAGCTCGCGGCTGCGGTGGTCGATGCAGGTGACCTGGGCGGTGAGGACCTCGCTGCGCCGCAGCGCCTGCCGCAGCGGCACCACCACGTGCCGGGGTTCGACCGAGCCCGCGGCCGCCTCCGGCAGGAACGGCTGGTAGGTCATGTGCGACTGCGGGTCGATGACGGTGATCCGCGCCTCGCCCGGTTCGAGCCGCTTCTGCAGGCGCAGCGCCACGGTCAGGCCGACGTGGCCGCCGCCGACGATGACGATCCGCGGTTTCCGGCCCGGCGCGTCCGGGCGCGGCCGCCGATCGTGGGCCGGGTCCGTCTGGTCCGTTTCAGCTGCCATGAACCGGGTCTCCTCTCGCGCCCGCGCGGGTGCGCCGCGGATCCACCTGTCGGTCGGGGTGCCTGCGCAGGTACTCCTGTTCCAGTTCGAACGAACGCGCGGTGTGCTCGCGCAGCGCGTCCGGCGCTCCGTGCAGGAACGTCTCGTTGCGGGTGCGGTGCAGCCGCTCCAGCTCGCGCAGCAGGTCCGGCTCGGCGAGTTCGCGGCCGGGGACTCCGGTGGTGGTCATGTCCGCCTCCGCCGGTCACGCCGCGGCGCGCGGCTTCGGCACCCGCTTCGCCAGCAGGTCCTGCCGTTCCCGTTCGCTGAGCCCGCCCCACACGCCGTACGGCTCCTGCACGGCCAGCGCGTGCTCGCGGCAGGACAGCATCACCGGGCAGCGGTGGCAGATCTGCTTGGCCTGCTCCTCCCGGTTGCTGCGGGCGCTGCCGCGTTCGTTCTCCGGGTGGAAGAACGTGCTGGTGCTCAGGTCGCGGCAGGCGGCTTGCAGCTGCCACTCCCAGGTCTCGGCCACCGGTTTGGGCAGCCGCGTGGTCGCCGTCATCGTGATCACCACCTCGCCGCGGGACGGCGCTGCGTTCGCCAGCACCACAGACGTCATACCCACGGCTCGCAGGGCGGACACATGCGCGGGGCGCCACCCGGGCCCCTCCCGCACCAGGCGTCAGTCGAGCAGCTCGTCCACCCGCCGCGCGTAGGCCGTCACCGGGTACACGGGTTCGAAACCGCACTCCTCGGCGAACCGCTCGGCCGCTCCCCCTTCGTCGCCGTGCGCGGCGACGAGCCGCGCCCCGCGGGCCCGCACCTCGTCGACGACCTCGGCGACCAGGGACGATCCGATGCCGCGGCGCCTGCGGCCCGGCCGCACGACGACCTGCTCGACCAGGCCCACGCCGCGTTCCGCGAAGCCCTGGGCGAACCCGGCGATCCGGTCGGCCTCCGGGTCGTCGACGACGCGCAGCACGCAGCGCGGGTCGTCACCGCGGTGCGCGAGGGTGCGCACCAGCCGCCGCTCCCCGTCGTCGGACAAGCCGGCGTCGTCGCCGATGAGCTCGGCGATGCCGCGCAGGTCGTCGTCGGTGGCGGGCCGCACGTCGCGGCTGGGCGTCTTGGCCTCGCGGTGCAGCAGCGCCATCTGCTCCTCGACGGCGCGCCAGCCGGAGTCGTCGGCGATGCCCTCGATCTCACCGACCGTGGTCGGTGAGGCGTACACGACCGCCTCGGGGCGCCCGGCGTCCGCGAAGGACCGTTCCAGGGTGAGCAGCGTCGTGGCGACCTCGGCGAGCGTGCCCCACAGGCCCACTGCGTGGTTGCCGGCGGGCAGCGGGTCGTCCCGGTTGAGCACCACGGTGGCGGCGCCGACCCGGCCGATGCGGCCGTAGCGGATGGCGCCGGAGGCGAGGCGAGCGGTTTCGACCAGCCCGGCGAGCTCGCGCGCTTGGCGCGGATCGAGCAGGGCTTCGTCATCCGGATCGTGCAGCGGGTCCACACGTCCATTGTGGAGGTAGTGGACCCCGGTTTCGAAGCGCCCTGCGACATTAAGGTGATCCGGCCTCGCAGGTCTCGTTTTCCGCGCAGAAGACCGTAATGTCGATAGAGCACCTGCGTGCGAACCGGGGAGTCTCCGTGACAGGGACCTACGATCACCACCGCGAGCGGCTGCGGCGCCAGGCCGACGAGCAACTGCGCGCCCGACCCCCGTTGCCGAGCTGGCAGAAGCGCGTCGTGGAGCGGTTCGCCGTGGAACGCGGTTCCGGCTGGTACACGCTGCTGAACCAGTTCACCCCGCACACCCCGGACAACCGGCCGGACGCGGTGCTGGTCGGGCCGGGCGGGGTGCTGGTGGTGCTGCTGTGCGAGCACGAGCCGCCGGTGGAGGCGACGCGGGCCGCGTTCGTGTGGACCGCGGAACTGCTCGCGGGCCTCGCCACGCCGCACGGGATGCTGACCGAAGCCGTGGTGCGCACCGTCGTCGTGTTCCCGGAGGGCGTCCGCACCACCGCGGAGGACGGCGAGCAGGTGGTGGTGGCGGAATCCGAGCTGGACCGGGTGCTGGTGTGCGCGGAGCCGGTGCTGGACGGGGCGGATGCGCTGGCCGCGGCCCGGCAGCTGGACAACGGCACGTTCGACCTGACGCCGATCGCCTGGAACCCGCAGCGGATCCCGCAGCCGCGCGGCGCGGGCCAGGTCGGCTCCTCGGACCGGTCCTCCGGGCTGTTCGAGGTGCGGCGGTTGCGGGACGAGCGGGCCGAGCAGGGCCCGCGCGTGGCGGTGCCGGACTGGCGGCTGTTCCTGGACGACGTGCAGCTCGGCGCGGTGCGCAGGCAGTACGGCGGTCCGGCGCGGATCTCCGGGCCCGCGGGCACCGGCAAGTCGACGCTGGCGCTGCACCGGCTGGCGCACCTGGCGCGGCGCGGTCCCGGCAGGCTGCTGTTCACCTCGCACCTGGAGTCGCTGCCGGAGCTGGCGAAGGAGCAGTTCCGGTCGCTGGCACCGCAGGTCGCGCACCGGGTGGAGTTCCGGAACCTGCACGAGTGGGCCGCGGAGCTGCTCGCCGAACGCGGCCGGGACACGGTGGTGGACGAGCAGCGGGTGGACGCCGCGTTCGCCGCGGTGTGGGAGCGGTCCGGGCGGACCGGCCCGCTGGCGGCGGCACGACCATCCAGGCACTACTGGAAGGACGAGATCGACCGGGTGATCAAGGGCCGCGGGCTGGGCACCTTGGAGTCGTACCGGTCGGCGACGCGGCGCGGCCGCGGAGGGCAGCTCAGCCCCGCGTTCCGCGCGCACGTCTGGGAGTTCTACTGCGAGTACGAGCGGGAGCTGTGCGAGCGCGGCATCTACGACCGCAACGACGTGCTGATCCGCGCGCTCGACGAGCTGGGCCGCAAACCGCTGGGCCGGGTGTACTCGGTGGTGGCGGTGGACGAGGTGCAGGACCTGACGCTGGTCGGGCTGCGGCTGGTGCACGCGGTCAGCGGGGACGGGCCGAACCGGTTGCTGCTGGTCGGGGACGGTCAGCAGCAGGTGTTCGCGGGCGGCTGGCGGCTCTCCGAGGCCGGGATCTCGTTGCGCGGGCGCAGCGAGGTGCTGCGGCGCAACTACCGGAACCGGTCGGCGATCGTGGAGGCCGCCGGGGAGCTGGACGCGGTGAACCGGTTCGACGACATCGACGGCACCCCCGCGGTCACGTTGCGGTCCTCGCTGCCGGTGCTCAGCGGCGGTGAAGTGGTGCGCTGGAACGGGATCGCGCAGCGGGAGGCGGTGCTGGCCGCGCTGCGGGGCCTCGACGCGGGCGCGGGCACCGCGGTGCTGACCCGGTCGCGCGCGGCCGCCGAGGAGTGGACCGAAGTGCTCCGCCGCGGCGGTGTTCCGGCGCGCCGGCTCGCCCCGTGGTCGCCGGAGCCGGCGGCGGTGCTGGTGGGAACCCTGCTGGAGGCCAAGGGATTCGAGTTCCGGGCGGTGTTCCTGCCGGACGAGCGCAGGCCGATGGGCTTCTACCGCGACGAACTCGAAGCCCTGCAACGCCAACTCCTGGTCGCCACCACCAGAGCCCGCGACTACCTCTGGCTAGGAGCCCTCGAAGAATCCGACGAGTGACGGCCGACGGCCCATCCTGTCAGCGGCGAAGCCGCTGAGCAGCAACCACGCACGCACCCGGCACCGCCGCGGGGTCTCAGCGGCTTCCTCGCGAGGACAGCGTTTTCGCATGTGGCGGAGCCACCTGTGAAAACGATCCCGCAGCGAGGAAGCCGCTGAGGTTCCGCCACCTCACCCCTCCGCAGAAGGAGCCGACGACGCATTTCACCCGAGCAAGTCTCGGAGTTGGGTTCTTGTGCTCACTCCTAGCTTCGGGAACGACCGGTACAGGTGCGATCCCACCGTCCGGGGCGACAGGTACAGCCGATCACCGATCTCCCGGTTGGTGAGGCCGCGGGCGGCGAGCCGGATGATCTCCTGCTGCTGCGGGCTGAGCCCGGCGAGCGCGTCCGGGGCGGGTGCGGCGGGTTCGGCGCCGCCGGAGGCGCGCAGTTCGGCTTCGGCGCGCGCGGTCCACGGGTCGGCGCCGAGCCTGCGGAAGGTGTCGAGCGCTTCGGCGAGCGGTGCGCGTGCTTCGCTGATGCGGCGCGCCCGGCGCAGCCAGGCCGCCTGGTCGAGCAGGGCGCGGGCTCGTTCGAACGGCCAGTGCGCGGTGCGGGGGTCGGCGAGCGCGGCCGCGTAGTGCGGTTCGGGGTCGGTGGCGAGCAGGGCGCGGGCGTGCTGCAGCAGGGCGTGCCGGCGCGCGGAGCCGCGGTCGCCGAGCGCGCGTGCCGCGCGGTCGACGACGATCTCGGCGTCCCGCCGCACGCCGTGCCCGGTGCCGTGTCCGGGGTCGAGCCGGGTCGCGGCGGCGACGAGTTCGGGCAGCACCGCGATGGACTGGTGGTAGTGCGCGAAGTCGCCGTCCGCGGTGAACGCGCGGCGCAGCTGCGCGTGGGCGGTGGCGTGGTCGCCCTCGGCGGCGGCGACGAGACCGAGGACGTAGCGGGCGCGGACGGCCACCATCCGGCTCGTCGACGGGTCCACCATGGACAGTGCTTCGGTCGCGAGTTCCCGCGCCTGCGCGGATTCGCCGCGCAGCGCGAGCACCGCGGCGTCCATCGTGCGGGAGCCCGCGATGACGTGCGGGAGTTCGGCGCGGGCCCCGTTGTGCACCGAGTCGGCGGCGATGGCGCGCGCCTGCGCCCAGCGGCCGGTTTCGAACAGCGCCCACCCGTGCGCGCAGCCGAGCCCTTCAGGCAGCGGTCCGCGGACCCGCCACTGGTCGAAGGCCTGCTCGAACAACCGCAGCGCGAGCGGTGCCTCGTCGAGCAGCCAGGCGAGGGTGGCGACAGCGATGGCCCGGCCGGGACCGGAGTCGGCTTCGGCGAGCCCGGGCAGCAGCGGCAGCACCCGCTCTCGGCTGCCGAGCGGATCGGCGACGGTCCGCACCCAGGCTTCGGCGACGGGGTCGTGCGGCCCGTCGATGTCGGGGAGGGCGGCGAGGACGTCGTCGCCGCTACCGGGTTCCGCCCAGTAGTAGGCGACGACGGCGGCGGTGCCGAGCGCGTCCAGCGCGGTCGCCGGGTCGCGGTGCGCGAGCTCGGCTGCGGTGCGGGTGAGCTGGGCGAACGCGGCGGCGTGCCGGTGGCTGACGGTGAGGGCCTGCCCGGCGCGCAGTGCGGCGACGGCGAGCAGGCCGGGGTCGTCGGTGCGCGCCACGACGCGGGCGGCGAGCTCCTCGACCCAGCCGGAGCGGGCGGTGAACAGCGCGGAGTTCGCGGCGAGCACCAGCCGCCGGGCCTGGTCGGCGCGGCCGGGGCTGAGTTCGGCGGCGCGTTCGAGGGCGGTGGCGGCGGCCGCGTAGCCACCGCGGCGGCGGGCTCGTTCCGCGGTGTCCTCGAGGCGGGCGGCGACGTCCTCGTCGGGTCCGGTCGCGGCGGCGGCGAGGTGCCAGGCGTGCCGGTCCGGCTCGTCGCGGGTGGCGGCGGCGAGGGCGAGGTGAGCGCGGCGGCGCTGCTCGAACGGCGCCGAGTGGTACAGCGCGGAGCGCACGAGCGGGTGCCGGAACCGGAACCGGGTGCCGTCCCAGCGCACCAGTCCGACGCGTTCGGCGGGCGCCCACCCGTCGCCGGGCGCGTGCACCGGGTCGGGCGTGCCGGCGGCGGCGAGTTCGAGGAGCAGTTCCCTGGTGCGGTCGGGCAGTTCCTGCGCCCGCGCCGCGAAGATCTTCTCCAGCCGTTCGGTGGTGGCCAGCGGCCCGGGCCCGGTGTCCTGCGGCACGGCGGCGAGTTCGGCCAGCGCCAGCGGGTTCCCGCCCGCTTCGGCGAGGACCCGCATCCGCCGCGCCCCGGCCGGGGGCTCGGGCAGCGCGTTGAGGATGCGGTTCGCGTCGAGTTCGCCGAGCGGTTCCAGGCGCAGCACCGGCACACCGTCCATGCCGGGCAGCGGTTCGTCCTCGCGGGCGCCGATGAGCAGGCTCAGCGGTTCGGTCTCGATGCGGCGGGCGAGGAACGCGAGCAGGTCGAGGCTGGCCCGGTCGAGCCAGTGCGCGTCGTCGACGACGAGCGGCCCGCCGTGCTCGGCGAGCAGTTCCAGCGCGGCGAGGCCCAGCCGCAGCACGTCGGGCTCCTGCTCGGTCCCGGCAGCCCCGTCCGTCCCAGCAGCAGTCCCGGCAGCCCCGTCCGTCCCGCCCATGCCGAACGCCCCGCGCAGCAGCGCCGCTTCGGGCCGGTCCGGGTGGCTGCGCAGCAGCGGGGCGAGCAGCCGGTGCAGCCCGGCGAAGGCCAGGTTCGCTTCGCCCTCGCTGCCCGCGATGCGCAGCGCGCCCGGGCCGGCGGCGACGTCGAGCAGCGTGGTCTTGCCCATGCCGGGGTCGCCGGTGACGACCAGCACGTTCCCGGTGCCGTGCGCGGCCCGGCGCAGCTGCGCGAGCTCCCGCTCCCGGCCGATGATCTCCTGCATCCGCGGCCTCCCGGTCATCGACTCTAGCCCCGCCCGGGCAGGTGCAGTCACGTGACGGATACCCCGCGACCTGGTGTGCGGCGCATCGTCGACGGCATGGACAGCATCATGCTGGGAGACGTCGAAGTCACGCGCGTGCTGGAGATCAACGGCCGCGCGATGGGCATGGACGAGTTCTTCCCCGACATCCCGACCGAGGTGTTCGAAGCCGAGCGGGACCTGGTGGTCCCGGACTTCTGGTCGCCCGAGGACAACGGCTTCCAGGCCGCGGTGCAGACGTGGGTGCTGCGCAGCGCGGGCCGCACGATCCTGGTGGACACCGGGGTCGGCAACCACAAGGAGCGCCCGTACTCGCCGCACTGGCGGCACCTGAACACCGGCTACCTGGACGCGCTGCAGCGCGCCGGGGTGCGGCCGGAGGACGTCGACATCGTGATCAACACGCACCTGCACGTGGACCACGTGGGGTGGAACACGCGGCTGGTGGACCGGGATTGGGTGCCGACGTTCCCGAACGCCACCTACCTGCTGCCGCGCCTGGACTTCGAGTTCTGGAACCCGCTGGGCGAGCACCGGCCGAAGAGCGCGCGCAGCCACCAGAACGTGTTCGAGGACAGCGTGGCTCCGGTGCACCAGGCCGGGCTGGCGGAGTTGTGGGAAGGCGAGCGGGTCATCGACGAGAACCTGCGGCTGCTGCCCGCACCGGGCCACACCCCGGGTTCCTCGGTGCTGCACCTGGAATCGGGTTCGGACCGGGCGGTGTTCATCGGCGACCTGCTGCACACGCCGGTGCAGCTGCTGGACCCGTCGCACAACTGCGGTTTCGACGAGGACCCGGCCGCGGCGCGCGCGTCCCGGCGGCGGCTGCTGGAGTTCGCGGCGGATCGCACCGCGCTGGTGGTGCCCGCGCACTTCGGCGGGCACGGCGCGGCGGAGATCAGCCGCGACGGGGACCGCTTCGCGATCGACGCGTGGGCGGCGTTCGACCGGCCGCGCTGGCGGAACCGGTGAGCGCCGTGGTGCGCACCGGCGCGGGCCGGGTGCGGGGTGCGCGGACGGCCGAGGGCCTGGTGTTCCGCGGCATCCCGTACGCGGCGGCCCCGGTGGGCCCGGCCCGGTTCGCGGCGCCGCGGCCCGCGCCGGGCTGGGACGGGGTGCGGGACGCGACGGCGCCGGGTCCGACGGCGCCGTCGCCGCACCGGGATTTCGGCGGGCTGGACATGGGTCCGTTCTTCGGGCCGGGCTGGGTCCGCGGCGACGACTACCTGTCGGTGGACGTGTGGACGCCGGACGTGGCGACGGGCGGGCTGCCGGTGGTGGTGTTCGTGCACGGCGGCGGTTTCGTGTCCGGTGCGGCGCAGGCGTCGCTGTACGACGGCACCGGGTTCTCCCGGGACGGCGTGGTGCTGGTGGCGGTGGACTACCGGATCGGGGCGCCGGGCTGGTTGTCGCTGCCGGGCGCGCCGGACAACCGGGGGCTGCTGGACGTGCTGGCGGCGCTGGGCTGGGTGCGGGCGGAGATCGGCGCGTTCGGCGGCGATCCGGGCAACGTCACGTTGGCCGGCCAGTCGGCCGGGGCGACGCTGGTGGGCGCGGCGCTGGCCGATCCGGCGGCGCGGGGCCTGTTCCGGCGGGCGGTGGTGCAGAGCGGCAACGGGCTCGGCGCGTTCGTGCCCGCGCAGGCGGAGCTGGTCGCGGACCGGCTGGCCGAGGTGCTGGGCGTACCGCTCGCCGAGATGCCGGAGGTGCCGGACGAGCGGCTGGTCGACGCCGTGTCCCGGTTGGGGAAGCCGGACCTGCGGGTGCCGGGCCACCACGATCCGCTGCTGCGGCTGACGCCGTTCGGCGTGGTGCTGGACCGGCAGCCCGCGGTGTCGGTGGCGGCCGGGGACGGCGCGGAGGTGGAGCTGCTGGTCGGGAACAACGCCGAGGAGGGCAACCTGTACCTGTCGGCCGCCGAACTCGATTCGTCCACTGTGGAGGACGCGCGTTCGGTCGCGGCACAGGCACATCCGGATCCGGACCGGCTGGTCGAGGCGTACCGGCGGCAGCGCCCGGCGGCCTCCGGGGGCGAGCTGCGGTCGGCGGTGCTCGGCGACGCCCTGTTCGGGGCGGGCACCCGGGCGCTCGCCGACGCGCACGCGGGACGCGGGCTGCCGACGTTCCGCTACGAGTTCGCGTGGCGGTCCACTGCGCTGGGCGGGCGGCTCGGCGCGGCGCACGGGGTGGAGCTGCCGTTCGCGTTCGACTCGGCGGACGGCCCGCGGCTGCGCGGGGACGGTGCCCTGCTGGGCAAGGGCGCTCCGCCGGAGCTGGTGCGCGAGGTGCACTCGGCGTGGGTCCGGTTCGCCACCACCGGCGACCCGGGCTGGGACCGCTACACCACCCCGGACCGCCCGGTCCGCCGCTTCGCGACCCCGTCCAGCACCGTCACCGACCCCCGCCCGCTGGAGCGGGCGGCGTGGTGAGGCCCGGGTGGACGGCCCGCCTGTCCGCACTCGCCGGGCGGCGGGCCGTCCACCCGGGAGATCAGCCGCTCTCTTCGAGGGACAGCGCGGCGCTGGGGCAGATCTGCACCGCGGTGCGGGCCTGCTCCAGGCGCTCTCCGCCCACCTCGTCGGCGAGCAGCAGCACGATGCCGTCGTCGTCCTGGTCGAACACGTCCGGTTCGGTGAGCACGCACTGCCCCGCCCCGACGCAACGCCCGGTATCCGCGTTGATCCGCACGTCCGCCCCGCTCACCAGGTGACCGGCAGCGCGTACACGCCGTAGATCACCGCGTCGTCCTTGAACGGCAGCTCCTCGCGCGGGCCCGCGAGCGCGAGCGTCGGAATCCGGCGGAACAGCGTGTCGAACACGATCTGCAGTTCCAGCCGCGCCAGGTTCTGCCCGAGGCACTGGTGCGGCCCGTAGCCGAACGCGACGTGGTGGCGGGCGCCGCGGGCGATGTCGAACTCGTCGGGTTCGGGGAACGCGCCCGGGTCGTGGTTCGCGGTGTGGCCGAGGGCGATGACGCCTTCGCCTGCGCGGATGAGGGTGCCGCCCACTTCGACGTCGGCGGTGGCCACCCGGGAGGTGACGGTCTCGACGATGGTCAGGTACCGCAGCAGCTCTTCGACCATCGCGGGCGTGCGCTCCGGGTCGGCCTTGATCGCGGCGAGGCCGTCCGGGTTCTCCAGCAGGGTCAGCGTGCCCAGCGAGATCATGTTCGCGGTGGTCTCGTGCCCGGCGACCAGCAGCAGGGTGCCCATCGCGACGAGGTCCTCGACCTCGTCCGGCCCGGCGTCGGGCATGGTGGCCAGCTGCCTGCCGAGCAGGTCGTCGCCCGGGTCCGCCCGCTTGGCGAGGATCAGGTCGCGCAGGTAGTCCCGGATCGCGCCCGCGCTGCGCACCCGCTCGTCGGCGGGGGTGTTGCGGCTGAGCATCGAGGTGGCGCACGTCTGGAAGAAGCCGTGGTCGGAGTACGGGACCCCGAGCAGTTCGCAGATCACCAGCGACGGCACCGGCAGCGCCAGCGTGGCCACCAGGTCGGCGGGGTGCGGTCCGGTGAGCAGCTGGTCGATGCAGTCGTCGACGATCCGCTGGATGCGCGGGCGCAGCGCCTGCATCCGCCGCACGGTGAACTCGCCGAGGACGGAGCGCCGCACCGGCCCGTGCTCGGGCGCGTCGAGGGACAGCATGTTGGGCCGGAACTCGCTGATCGATTGCTGCTGGCCCGCGACGAGGAACGGGAACGCGGGGTTGCGCCGGTCGGAGCTGAACCGCGGGTCGGAGAGCACGAAGCGGACGTCCTCGTGCCGGGTGAGCACCCACGCCTCGGAACCGGTCTGGGTCCGGACGCGGGAGATGGGGCTGGTCTCGCGCAGCTGCACGTACTCCTCGGGCGGCGCGTACGGGCACTTCCTCGCGACCGGGAAGGTCCGCACGGGTTGTTCGGTGAGGTCGGTCATGGGGTGCGCCTCCCAAGCGGAGAATGCGGAAGGAAATCTTCCGCTTACTCGGCCACCGTACTGAAGTGGAGGATTTCCGTCCACCTCCGAACGGGCGGATGCGACAATACGGCGCGTGACCACGGACTTCTCGGCCTCGACAGGGGAACCACCGCTGCGCGCCGACGCCCGCCGCAACCGAGACCAGATCATCGGCGCCGCCAAGTCGCTGTTCACCTCCGCCGGCCCCGAGGTGCCGATGGAGGAGATCGCGCGCGGCGCGGGCGTCGGCGTCGGCACCCTCTACCGGCGGTTCCCGGACCGCGAATCGCTGATCCGGGCGGTGGCCAGGGACAACTTCGCGAACACGCTCGCGGAGGCCGAAGCGGCCGCGGTGGAGGAAGCCACCGGCTGGGACTCGCTGGTCCGGTTGCTGAAGAGCTCCGACGAGCTGCAGCTGAGCGTCCACCTCGGCATGTCCTCGCCGCGCGCCTGGGACATCGTCAAGGGCGACGAGGTCACCCAGCGGCTGCGGGACTCGCTGCTGGCCACGCTGGACTCGGTGGTCGCCACCGCGCAGGCCGAAGGCTCGCTGCGGGCCGACGTCGGCGCGGGCGACATCGCCGCGATCTTCGCGATGCTGCTGCGGCGGCCCGCACCGGACGACCTCGACTCGCACCGCCTGGCCGAACGCGCCCTGCTGGTCATGCTCGACGGGCTCCGCGCACCCGGACGGCCCAGCGCCGGACTGCCCGGCGAGCCGATCCCGGTCTCCGAGATCCCCCTCCTCAAGCGCGACAAGCGCGCCGCCCGCGACGGGTGAGCCCGCACCCGGGTGGAGACGGATCTCCACCCGGAATACGGTTCGCGCCCCACGACTCGCGCCGCCGGAATTCCTAACGTCGTCGACGACACGAGGAACTCCGAACGAGAGGTGCGGAACCGTGAGCGGTCCCATCGAAATCATCCTGATCATCGGGCTGATCGGCTACGTGCTGGTGCGCCGGTTCACCGGAGAACCGGTCGAGGGCAAGCGGATGCTGCTGGTCCCCGCGGTGATCGCCGTGGTCGGCGCGCTGAACCTGCGGGAGGTGCCGAACACCCCCGAGGCCATCGGGCTGCTGGCGGCCACGGCCGTGCTCAGCGTCGGGCTCGGCGTGGTGCGCGGGTTCAGCGTCCGCATCTACGAGCGCGACGGGCACGCGATGATGCGCTACACCTGGACGACCGCGGTGCTGTGGGTCGTGAACATCGCCGTGAAGCTCGGTTCGGGGCTGCTCGCCGGGGCTGTGGGCCTGCACGCGGGCGGCGGGGTCACGTTCAGCCTCGGGCTGACCGTGCTCGCCGAGGGCGTGGCGATCCTGGCGAAGAGCGCGAGCGGCACCGGCCGCATCCCGTGGTCCCGCGGCAAGCGCGGCGGCGCACCCGTCACCTCGCCGATGCTGGACGCGGTGCAGCAGAAGGCGCGCGCGGCGGGCGAACTGCGCGGGATGCGGAGCTTCGCTCCGGTGCTCGACGGGCTCCGCGACGCGGCGGCCGAGCGGCGGAACTCGCACCCCGGTGCCCGGCGGTGACGAGCCCCGGAGGAACATCGCGGCCGATGAGCACCACCTCCACCGGGCGGCACGCGCCGCGGATCACCGACCACCTGCTGCGCCCGCTGGTCGTCTGCTTCCTCGCCGCGCTGCTGGTGGTGCAGCTCCTGGACGCCCCGCCCGCCCACTTCACCACCCTGGTCTGGGTGACGAGCGCGGTGACGGTCGTGGCGGCGTGCGTGGCCGCGATCCCCTGGCGCGGCGGACCCGAGTGGGCGCGGGTCGTGGTGGTGGCGGTGTACGCGCTGGCGGGCGCGATGGTGTTCGCCCTCGCGCCGCGGACCGTCGGTGCCGCGTTCGTGTTCATCGCCTGCGCGACCGCCGGGGACAAGCTCAGCTCCAGGCGCGCCGCGCTGGCCGTCGCCGGGGCGAGCACCGCGGCCGCCGCCGCGGCCACCTGGACGTTGGAGTTCTGGTTCCAGATCCCCGACGGGCCGCCGTGGTGGCTGGCGCTGACGGTGAGCCTGCCGCTGTACATCGGGATGGCGCGCCGGGAGCGGATCAGCGCCCGCGCCGCGTCGCTGCTGGCCGCCGAGCAGACCCACCGCGCCATCGCCTCCGAAGCGCGGGAGGCAGCCCTGGAGGAGCGCAGCCGGATCGCCCGCGAGATCCACGACGTGCTCGGCCACTCGCTGTCCGGGGTCGCCGTGCAGCTGGACATGGCCGACGCGCTGCACGCGGGTGGCCGCACCGACGAGGCGAACGAGGCGGTGCGCCGGGCGAGAGCGCTGGCCGTCACCGGGCTCGGCGAGACGAAGCGCGCGGTGCACGCGCTGCGCGAGGGCGCGCTGCCGCTGGCCGACACCCTGACCCGGCTCGCGCAGGACGGCGCCGCCGAGCTCGAGATCCGCGGCGACGCCGAGGACGTGCCGGTCGAGATCGGGCAGGCCGTCATCCGCACCGCGCAGGAAGCGCTCACCAACGCCCGGCGGCACGCCCCGGGTTCCGGGGTCGAACTGCTGCTGGAGTGCACCGCCGAGTCCGTCCGCTTCACCGCCACCGACGACGGCCCCACCGGAGCGGTTCCGGACGGCGACCAGGGCGGCGGGATGGGCCTGGTGGGGATGCGGGAACGCGCCGAGCTGCTCGGCGGCACGCTGCGCGCGGTCCCGCGCACCCCGCCCGAAACCGGTTGGACCGTGCGGATGGAGCTGCCCCGATGACCCCGACCACCCCGGTGAACCCGATCAGGCTGCTCGTCGTCGACGACCAGGCCGCCGTGCGCGACGCGATGGCCGTGATGCTCGGCCTCGACCCGGGCATCGACGTGGTCGGCACCGCCGAGAACGGCGAGCTCGCCCTCGCCGCCGCCGCCGAGCACGCCCCCGACGTGGTGCTGATGGACCTGCACATGCCGGTGATGGGTGGGGTGGCGGCCACCGGGAAGCTGCGCACGACGCGGCCCGGGGTGCGGGTGGTGGTGCTGACGACCTTCGAGGACGACGAGTCGATCCTCGCCGCGCTGCAGGCCGGCGCGCAGGGCTACCTCACCAAGGACGCGGACCGGGCCACCATCGTGCAAGCGGTGCGCAGCGCGCACGCCGGGCATTCGGTGCTGGATCCGCAGGTGCAGTCCCGGCTGCTGGAGCTCGCGACCCGCCGGACCGCGGCGCCGCCGGAACCGCCCGCGGCGCTGACCGCCCGCGAACGCGAGGTGCTGGACCTGATCGGGCACGGCCTGCGCAACGGGGAGATCGCCCGGCACCTGCACATCAGCGAGGCGACGGTGAAGACCCACATCAACAACCTGTTCGGCAAGGCCGACCTGCACTCCAGGGCCGACGCGGTGCGGCTCGCGCTGTCCCTCCGCGGCTGACGTCCCGCCGGCGAGCAGGACCTCGCGCCGGTCGCGCTCGCTCATCCGGCGCGCAGCAGCACGGGGCTGCCGGTGACCTCCAGCCGCTCCCCGCTCCGGAGCCGGTCGCGGGAACCGTCCAGCCGCTGCACGACCGCCATGCCCGGGTCCGGCGCCATCTCCGCGGTCCCCTCGTGCGTCCACCGGACGACGAAGGCCTTGCCACCGCGGTCGAACCGGCACTGCCAGACGTTGTCCGGCAGCAACGCCTCGCCCCCGCGCCCGCAGGAGCTGATCCGCGCGCCGCGCAACCACTCCCGCAGCTCGCCGACGTACCGCCCGGCCTCGGTCGGCTGGAATCCGGCCACCTGCAACGGGATCGGCACCTTCCCGCCGCCCCAGCTGTAGAAGTAGACGCGGTCGTACTCCAGCCACAGCCCCATCAGGTACCAGCGGACGGCGAAGTCGGCGGCGAGCTCGGCGGGGACCGCCGGCTCGTACGGGTTGTCGACGCTGACCCCGGTGTTCCACATCCGCGGTCTCGCGCCGCCGCGGTGCAGGGTCGCCTCGATCCGGGTGGCGAGCTCGGCCATGCTCTCCGGCGGGTCGCCCATCCGGCGGGGGTGCAGCTTCACCGGCGCCGCATCGCAGTGGTCGTAGCCGCGCAGCACGGCGAACCGCTCCAGGTGCGCATCGGCCACCGGATCCCACAGCTCGCCGAAGCCGGGGCACACCACCTGCGCCCGCGGATCCAGTTCCCGCACCACCCGGCCGCCGATCTCGGTCATCTCGACCAGGGTCTCGACCGAGCCGTCGAAGTTCGGCGGTCCGAAGTCCCACAGCTCGTAGGCCTCCACCCGGCCCGCGGCCCGGGTCACGACGGCGGTCACGAACCGCTCCCAATCGGCGAGGTCGTCGGGCGGCCCGTTCCGGGAATCATCGGGGTACGCGGAGCGCTGCCCGCGCGGGCTCGCCCAGCCCGGTGTCCCGCCGAAGGTGAACACCACCGACACCCCGGCCTGCCGGGCGGAGTCGAGCAGCCGGTCGAGGGTCCGCCAGTCGTAGCGGCCGCGCTCCGGTTCGAGGGCCTGCCAGCGCGTCCCCGAATCCCACAGCCGCACCGAATCGACCGGGAACCCCGGCATGTCCCCGGTGGCGCTGTTCAGGGTGACGCCGACGAAGTCGGGGTCGATCTCCGCGGGCACGTCGGTCCAGTTCGGCGGGAGGCCGCTCAGCGGACGCGGCCCCGATCCGGCGCGCAACGAGTACGCGAGCAGCACCAGCGCGAGGCACGCCGCGACCGCCGACACCGGCAACCACCACCGGCGGCCCCGGCCCGGTGACCCGCCCGCGGGGGCCGGGGCGGGTTCGGCGAGGTCCGGTCGCGCGGGAACGAGGCCGCGGCGCGGTGGCGCGGTCGGCGGCGGACGGAGCAGCGCGGCGGAGCCGGAACCGGTCGACGGTGCGGCGGAGCCGGGACGTCCGGCTCCGCCGGGAAGCTCGCCGCCGGGAGATCCGGTACTGCCCGGCGGTCCGGCGACACCGAGCGGCCCGGCCACATCCGGCGGCCCGGCCACTTCCAGCGGTTCGACGCCCGGCATCCCGACGACTTTCGGCCCGCCCGACGGCCCGACGACCTCCAGCGGTTCGACGATCTCCGGCGGCCCGACGACATTCGACGGCCCGGCCACATCCGGCGGTTCGGCCACATCCAGCGCCCCGACGACCTCCGGCGGTTCGGCGACGGCGGTGGACACCGCCCCCGGTTCCGCACCGCCACGAGCGGCCCGAGGAACCGGTTCCGCGGCTCTCGCCCGGCGTGCCCGCTCCCAGCACCGGTGGAGGCGGGCGAGCTCCGCCGCAGTCGCCCCGCAGGCGGTTGCGATCGCTTCGACGGCACCGAAGTTCTGCGGCGTGCCCTGCCCGCTGCAATACCGGTGCACCGTGGATCTGCTCAAGAAGGTGCGCACCGCGATCTGCTCGTAGCTGCGTCCGCTGCGCCGCTTGAGCTCGTCGAGCTGGCGCGCGACGTCGCCGCCGCGCTCAGGTCCGGCCATCCCCCAGGCTCCCCTCTGCTTCCGATGGCCGCGGAGTCTTCCACGGGACGTCGTCCCGGTGATCCCGATTCGTCCCAAGATGGCCCGATCAAGGCTGGTCACGAAGGCCCTTTCATCCCAACGTCCCAAGGACGTCCCACCCGGTTGTCCCAACGCGGACGATCTCGGGAACCTGTGTCCACGCGGTTCGACGCCGCGTACCGGGGGCCACTGGGGGCGAGGTCGGGCGATCGCGGGACGTGCTGGTCACGTCGCGATCGCCCGGCCGGAATCCGCTGCCGTTCCCCGGCAGGGACGAACGGCGGGACATTCCCGCGGGAACAGGGGGAAACACCATGAACAAGACGAAGCGCCTGCTCGTGGCCGGGGCCATGATGGCCGGTTTCGCCGGCACGCTCACCGCGCCGGCGGTGGCCGCACCGGCGGTGGCCGGCGACGCATCGATCGCCGCCCAGTGCGGGAAGACCTACCGCATCAGCCAGCCCTTCGGGCAGAGCACGTTCAAGGTCACCTGCAAGTCGGGGACCCTCACCATCCGCGGGTACGTCAAGGACACCAAGGCGGACGGCAAGTGCGTGTGGGTGGTGGGCCAGGTCGGGAACAAGTCCTTCCGCAGCGGCAAGGCCTGCCCGAAGGGCAAGTCCGTGTCGTACGCCGCGACCGGCAAGGGCAACAGGCTCGTCATCGGCCTGCGGGCGGCCTGACGGACGAGTGCCGCCCCTTCCGCGTGGAAGGGGCGGCACTCCACTCTCGGGTGCTCCGGATTCTCGGGTGCTCCGGGCTCACGAGCACTCCGGACTCACAGGTGCTCCGGGACCCGCGGTGCTCGGAGCACCTGGTCAGCGGATGTTCATCCGCTCGGACAGCTGCGGCAGCAGCGGCCGGTTCTCGTCGACGGGGATCTCCGGGTCGGCCGGGGCCTGGTCGAGGTTCCCGCAGTTGGATTCGGCGGCCTTCCCGGCGAGCCGGTCGTCGATCCACTGGAACGCGCGCGGGAAGGAGGCCACTGCACCACCGATGTGCGTCGGCCCGAGGTTCGGCGCGAACTGCACGTCGGCCCCCGCACCGCACCAGTCGCCGGCCAGCGTTTCGCCCTGGTCGTAGGGGATCACGTCGTCGAGCCGGCTCTGCGAGACGAGCACCGGGAAGCCGGGGGCGGTGCGCCCGATCCGCTGCTCGGCGACGACGTCGGAGAAGGGTTCTTCGTCCAGGTAGTCGGTGATGGGCCTGCCGTCGGCGCTGTAGTCCTTCGAGTCGGCGAAGGCGAACTTCGCGATGCCGTCGATGGTGCAGGAGTTCTCGACGTCCTCGCGGAACTGCTTGCCCGTGTCGTTCAGGTAGGGGTCGAGGTCGATGTCGTACCCGGAGGCGATGCCGACGAGGGCGTAGCCGAGGAACGCGGCGTAGGGCCCGGTGTCGAGGTTCTCGCCCACGCCGCCGAGTTCGGCGGGCACGGCGCCTGCCGCGGCGCCCTTGATGTCGAGTTCCGGCGCGTAGCTCGCGGCGAGTTCGGCGGCGGAGGCCGAGCCGCCACCGCCTTGGGAGTAGCCGTAGAGCGCGACCGGCCCGTCGTCCGGCACGTCCGCGTCGGGCAGCCGCTGCGCGGCCCGCACCGCGTCGAGCACGGCGTTCCCGGTGACTTCGCGGTTGACGTAGGTGTGCGGACCGGGCGTGCCGAGGCCTTGGTAGTCGGTCATCGCGACGGCGTAGCCCTTGCTGAGCATGGCCTTGATGAAGAAGCCCTCGTACTCGGTGCCGTTCGCGAGCTGCCGGGACGGCGCGCAGTGGTCGGCCATGCCCTGGGTGCCGGGCGCGTAGCCGATGACGGGCCGCTCCCCGTCGCCCGTCCAGTCGTCCTTCGGCGTGATGACGGTGCCGGTGACCGCGATCGCCGACCCGTCGCGATCGCTGGAGCGGTACATCATCCGCTGGACGTCGGCGTCGACCGGGATCGTCTTGAGCGGGTCGAGGAAGTACTCGGACGTTTCGGAACGGATGACGTCACCGTTGGTCCCCGGTAGTTCCGCTGGCGGCTCGTAGAACGGCGGACGTTCCTCGGCGGGCGCGGCGGAGGCGGTCGCGACGGCGAACGACACCCCGACCGCGGCTGTCAGCACGGTCGTGGCCGCGCGCTGGAACGGGCGGAGGTTCACGGGCTACTCCTCGTCGAGTGGCGAACCGGATCGACCTACTGCTCAGTAGGTCTACCTGGAGCGTGACCCGGGACACGAAGTGCTGACAATCACTCCGGCTACCCCGGGGTAACTTCGCAACCTCTTCGCAACCAAACATGCACCCGCAGTGATGATGGATCACGATCCGTGCACCGCCGGGAGCTCAGTCGTGCTCGGCCACCGCCGCGTCGACCATCGCGATGAGGTCGGCTTCGAGGCGCGCGCGGATCCGCGGTTCCAGCTCGGACGCCCACAGCGGACGGTCGCCGACGCCGTCGGCCGCGGCGATCACGAGCGCCTGGGTCGCTTCCGGAACGCCGTCGGCGTCGAGGTCCCGCTGCCAGCGGAGGTCGTCCTCCTCGGCCAGCTCGACCACTTCGGGGACCACGTAGAGCTGCGCGATCAGGCTGAACCGCTCGCGGATCTCGTCGGCGTCGACGATGGCCGTGCTCGCCCGCACGTAGGCCCGGGTGAGCCTGCCGGGCACGCCTTCGGGATCGGCGAGGTGCGCGTGGACCTCACCGCGGAACAGGTCGATCTGCTCCTGGGCGATCGCCACCAGCAGCGCCTGCTTGCTCGCGAAGTGGTAGACGAGCCCGCCCTTGGACACCCCGGCCTCGCGGGCGATCACGTCGAGCGTGGCGCCGAGCCCGTGGTGGCGGATCACGCGCTTGGCCGCGTCGAGCAGGATCCGGCGGGTGTCCTCGGGCGAGCGCCCGCTTGTTCGACCCATGCGGCCATCCTTCCTCACCGTCCCCGGCGAGCCGCACGACCTGAAAACTGCACCGACTGGTCAGTACAGTATCGCTCATGCAGCTGGATTCCGGAGCGCGTCCGCAGGCGCTCGCCCCGCGCAGGCGCTGGGCGGCGCTCTCGGTGCTGGCGATCGCGGTGCTGGTGCTGGCGATCGACAACACCGTCCTGTACCTGGCGGTGCCCGCGTTGACCGCGGACCTCGCCCCGTCGGCCGCGCAGGTCCTGTGGATCGGGGACGTCTACTCGCTGGCACTGGCGGGCCTGCTGGTGGTGATGGGCTCGCTGGCCGACCGGGTGGGCCGCAAACGGCTGCTGCTGGTCGGTTCGGCCGCGTTCGGGGCGGCGTCGCTGCTGGCGGCGCTGTCGACGAGCGCGGCGATGCTGATCGCGGCCCGGCTGCTGCTGGGGGTGGCGGGGGCGACGCTGATGCCGTCGACGTTGTCGTTGCTGCGCAACATCTTCCCGGACGCCGCGGAGCGGACGAAGGCGATCGCGGTGTGGTCGGCCGCGGCGGGCGGCGGCGCCGCGGTGGGCCCGCTGGTGGGCGGCGTGCTGCTGGAGAACTTCAGCTGGGGCTCGGTGTTCCTGATCAACGTGCCGGTGATGGCGGCGCTGGTGGTGAGCGGGACGTGGCTGCTGCCGGAGTCGCGGGATCCGGATCCGGGCCGGTTCGACCTGCCGTCGGCGCTGCTGTCGATGGTCGCGATCGTGCCGGTGGTGTGGGCGATCAAGCACACCGTCGCTTCCGGTGCCGACGCCGCCGGCGGGCTGGGGCTGCTGGCGGGGCTGGCCGGCGGCTGGGCGTTCGTGCGCAGGCAGCGGCGGCTGCCGGTGCCGCTGATCGACGTGTCGCTGTTCGCGCGCCCGGCGTTCAGCGGGTCGGTGTTCGCGGGTTTCATGGCGGTGTTCGCGCTGATGGGCCTGCTGTTCTTCTTCTCGCAGTACCTGCAGCTGGTGCGCGGTTTCGGGCCGTTGGCGGCGGGTCTCGGGGAGCTGCCGAGCACGGTGGCGGCGATGGCCGCCGTCGCGGTGGTGGGCTGGATGTCGCGCCGCCTCGGTGCCGGCCGGGCGATCGCGGTGAGCCTGCTGCTGGTGGCGGCCGGGCTGGTCGCGATCGCGGCCGCGGAAGGCGCCGATTCCTACTTCTGGCTGGGCTTGGCGCTGGTGCCGACCGGGCTGGGCGTGGGGATCGCGCAGACGTTGACGACCGACGTGGTGGTGTCGTCGGTGCCGCCGCACAAGGCGGGAGCGGCGTCGGCGATCTCCGAGACGGCGATGGAACTGGGCGTCGCGCTGGGCATCGCGATCCTCGGGTCCCTGGTGTCGCTGCTGTACCGCTCGGCGCTGCCGGCTGCCGAGGGGCTCTCCACCGCGGGGCGGGCGGCGTTCGCGGATTCGCTGGCGGCGGCGTCTTCGGTGCTGCCGCCGGATTCGCCGCTGCTCGCGGCCGCGCGCGACGCCTTCACCGGGGCGATGCAGACCACGTCGCTCACCGCGGCCGCGATCACCTTCGCGGCGGCGCTGGTGGCGGCGAGGACGATCCCGCGGGGCTGAGCGCGGCGAAAACGCCTGGGCTGCCGCGGAGGTTTCCGGAAGCATCCCGGGCATGGGCGACGAGTTCGCGGTGAAGTCCACCTACGGCCAGGTCTTCGCGGTGGCGCAGTTCCGCGCGCTGTTCGCGGCCCGGCTGCTCGGCGTCCTGGCGGACACGGTGCGGTCGGTGGCGCTGGCGGTGCTGGTGTTCGGCCGGACGGGTTCGCCGCTGCTGACGGCGGTGGCGTTCACGATCGGCTTCCTGCCGCAGGCCGCGGGCGGGCTGTTCCTGGCGGCGATGGCCGACCGGTTCGCGCCGCGCACGGTGATCGCGGCGGGCTACGGGGTGCAGTGCGCGATCGGGGTGCTGCTGGCGTTCGGGAACCTGCCGGTCGGGGTGGGCCTGCTGCTCGTCGCGGCCGCCGCCTGCCTGACGCCGGTCAGCACGGGGGCCGCGGCCCGGGTGCTGGCGGCGGTCCTGGCCGGGGACTCCTACGTGCTGGGGCGTTCGCTGTCGTACCTGGTCGCGGTCGCGGCTCAGCTGGTGGGCATGGCGGCGGGCGGTGCGCTGGCGGCGGGGCTGGGCGTCGAGTGGACGATGCTGCTCACCGCGGCGGCGCACCTGGTGGCGGCGGTGCTCAGCGCTCTGTTCCTGGCGCGCACCGAGCCGGCACGCACCGAGGTGGCGCGGCCGCGCGGGTCGATCGTGCTGGACACGCTGCGGGGCAACGCCGAGCTGCTGGCCGCGCCGCGGGTCGCCGGGCTGATCGCGATCCAGTGCCTGCCCGCCGCCCTCCTCGCCGCCGGCGGCAGTCTGGTCATCCCGTACTCCGCCGAACGCGGCTTCACCTCGGCGGAAACCGGACTCCTCCTGGCGGCGACCTCGGCGGGCATGCTCGCCGGAGACGTGGTGGTGGGCCGGTCCTGCTCCCCGCGAACCCGGGAACGGCTGGTGCTCCCCCTGCTCCTGCTCATGGGTGCACCGCTGAGCACCGTGCTGCTGAACCCGCCGTACCCGGCGGTGGTGGCCGCCTACGCCCTCACCGGCACGGGATCCGCCTACCTGCTGGGCTTGCAGCGCCACTACCTGGCAGCGGTCCCCGATTCCCTGCAGGGCCAAGGTTTCGCCCTGCTCAACACCACCACCATGACGGTCCAAGGCCTGGGCCCGCTCCTGTTCGGCCTACTGGCCGAACACCTCCCCCTGAACCACACGATCGCCCTCGTAGGAGCAACAAGCGCCCTGACAGCCCTACTCCTAAGAAGAACGACCCACCACTGACCACCCCGAAGAGCACGCCCCCCAACGACCAACCCCCAACGACCAAAGGCCAAAGACCAAACCCCCGCAAACCCGAAGACCAAGCCGCTCCCCGAAGGCCGAAGGCCGCGGCGCCCGGGCGGGGGCGGGCCGCGGCGGCGGCGCGGGGGCGGCCCACAGCGGCACGCGGGGCCGGGGGGCGGGGGGGGGAGGAGGGG
>NZ_JBEYUS010000065.1:0-37856 GCF_040643635.1 Saccharopolyspora sp. NPDC047091 | reverse complement strand
CGATCTGTTGGGACGGTGGGCGCGGCGCGCCTCGGGCGGGGCGGGGGGGGGCGCGCCCCCCCCACGACCGGGCCATGCGCGAGTTCGAGACCTGGTGGGAAGGGCTGATCGCGCCGCGCCGCGCGGTGGACTGGTCGCAGCGGGACCCGCTGGCCCGGATCGCCGATTTCCGCGCCGTGTGGCGGGAGGTCGGCGCGCACTGGGGCGTCACGCTGATCAACGACTCGGTGCTGTCGGCCACCACCGGCGCCGTCCGCGGGCTGCTCGCGAAGTGGGCGCCGGGGCTGGATGAGGGCGTGCTCAACGACCTGCTGTGCGGCGGTGAGCGCAACCGCAGCGAAGCCGCCGTGCTCTCCGCCGTCGGCCTCGCCGAACTCGCCCGCGCACGACCGGAATTCCTCGCCGCGATGGACGCCAGGCCCGCCGCACACGTGTGGTCCGAAGTGGACGGTGGACGGCACGGGGACGGTTTCCGCGCCGCCGTGCGGGAACACTTGCACCGCTACGGGGACCGCAGCGTGCAGGACCTGAAGGTCGAACAGCCCACGCTGCGCGCCCAACCCGGCGAACTGCTGCGCATGGTCGCCGACTACGCCCGCGCCGACCTGGACCGGGCCACCTTCGTCGAGCGGGAGGAGCGCATCCGCGCCGACGCCGAGCGGCAGCTCACCGCGGCCCTCGGCGCCCGCTCCCCGAAGCTCGCCGTGCTGCAGCGGCTGCTCGGGAAGCTGCGCCGCAGCGTGCGGCACCGGGAGAACTCGCGCTACTGCCGCAGCGAACTGTTCGGCCTGGCCAAGACGATCTTCCACTCGCTGGGCGCCGACCTCGCCGCGCAGGGCGTGCTGCGCTCCGCCGCCGACGTGGTGCACCTGACCGAGGACGAGGTGTTCGGCTACTTCGACGGCAGCGGCGTCACCCGCGACCTCGGCGCCGTCGCCGCCGTCCGCAAGGCCGAATTCGAGCAGGACGCGCCGGAACTGCCCGAGCGGTTCAGTACCCTCGGCGGCGTCACCACGTCCCTCGGCGCCGTGCGAGCCACCACCGACGGCAGCGGGGGAGAACTGCGCGGTCTCGGCTCCAGCAGCGGTCGCGTCGAAGGCACCGCGCGGATCGTGCTCGACCCGCGCGACCCCGTCGAGCCCGGCGAGGACATGATCCTCATCGCCCGCGAGACCGACCCCGGCTGGCTGTTCCTGATGCTCACCGCGAAGGGCATCGTCGTGGAACGCGGCACCATGCTGTCGCACACCGCGATCACCGGCCGCAAGTTCGGCATCCCCACCGTGGTGTCGCTGCGCGGCGCCACCACCGCCATCCCGGACGGGGCGCGGATCGCCCTCGACGGCGCGTCCGGGGAGGTCACCGTGCTGGAGGTGCCGTCGTGACCACGATCGCCGCCCCCGCGGCCGGTGCGCGGCTGGGCCGGTTCGTGCTGGACGTGTTCCCGCCGAAGGTCTACGGCACGTACGCGGTGCTGTGGGTGCTCGCGCTGGAGGGCTCGCTCGCCGTCGTCACCGACGGCCGGTGGGCTCCTTCGGCGGGGACGGCGGTGCGGATCTGCTCGGTCGGGCTGGTGCTGCTGTACCTGCGGATGGTCGACGAGCAGAAGGACCTCGACTACGACCGGGAGCACGACCCGGGCCGGCCGCTGGTGCGCGGCTCCATCACCGCGGCCGAGCTGCGGCGCTGGATGCTGCTGTTCGCCGTGCTGCTGGTGGTGGCGAACGCGCTGGTCGCGCCGGTCTCGGTGGCGGTGCTGGTGCTGGACCTGGGCTACGCGCTGCTGCTGGTGGTGCTGGAGCGCCGATCGGCGTGGCTGCGGGACGCGCTGTTCCCGAACCTCGCGATCACCTATCCGGTGCAGGTGCTGCTGAGCGCGTACGTGTGCCTCTCGGTCACCGGCGGGCTCGGCCCGGTGGCGATCGGGCTGATCGGCTGCTTCTCCTGCGTGTTCCTGCACTTCGAGTTCGCCCGCAAGACGGCCTGGACCGCCCCGGCGCAGGCGCGGATGTACTCGAACGCGGTCGGGCCGGTCGGCGCCGCGGTGCTGGTGCTGGCGGCCCCGGCGCTGGCCGCCGCCTCCGCGGTCGTGCTGTTCCGGCCGTGGGAGTGGGGCGGTGCCGCCGACCTGGTGCGGTGGCTGCCGTACTGCGCGCTGGTGCTGCCCGGCATCGGGGCGCGGCGGTTCTTCGGCGGCGGCCGCGCCTGGCCCGCCGGGCTGGCGATGACCTTCGTCCTCGGGTGGTACGCGGCACTGGTGTGCCAGGCAGCGGTGGTGAGCTGGGCATGACGGAACTGCTGGTGACGGGCGCGACCGGGTTCGTCGGCGCGGCGACCCGCCGGGCGCTGCACGCGCGCGGGGTGCGGCTGCGCACCCTGATGCACCACCGCCGCACCGGCGGCGACGACGAGCAGGTCGCGGGCGACCTGGCCGATCCGGCTTCGCTGCGCGGGAGCTGCGACGGCGTGGACGCGGTGGTGCACCTGGCCGCCGCCGTCGGCTCCGACCCGGACACCTGCCGGGCCGTGAACGACGCGGGCGCGCGGGCGTTGCTGGCGGAAGCGCGCAGTGCGGGCGTGCGCCGCTTCGTCCAGCTCGGCACCGCAGCCGTCTACGGCCGCGGCGAGCACCGCGGGCCCGCCGAGGACCAGGTGCTGCCCCGTCCCGAGTCGGTGACCAGCGAGACCCGGCTCGCCGGGGAGAACGCGGTGCTCGCCGCGGGCGGCACCGTCGTGCGTCCCTACTTCGTGTACGGCGAAGGGGACCGCTGGGTGGTGCCCGGCCTCGCCCGGCTGCTCGCCGCGACCGGCAGCACGATCGAGGGAGCCCGGCCCCGGCTCGGCATGGTGTGGGTGGACGACCTCGCCGAGCTCATCGCGACGCTCGCCGTGCGCGCCGCCCCGCCCGGCCGGGTGCTGCACGTGGACCACCCGCGGCCGGTGCCGGTCCGCGCGCTGGTCGACCGGATCGTCGCGGACCTCGGCGTTCCCGCACCGCAGCGGGACATGTCCTACCGGGAGGCGGTGCAGCGGCTGCCCGGGGCCGCCGACCAGCTGTCGCTGCTGGCCTGCGACCGGTACTTCGACTCCACCGCCGCCTGGCGCGACACCGGCCGCGAGCCGACCCCGTTCGAGGTCGGCTTCGCCCGCTCCCTCGCCTGGTACCGCGCGCACCTCGCCGAGGACCGTCCCGGCTGACCGGGGAGGATGGGGCCGGAGCACCGGACTACGGGAGGTCGTCGTGAGCGGAACGTCGGCGGGTGCCCGGCACCTCATCGCCATCGGGATCGGTGCGGGCGACCCGCGGCACCTGACCCTCGAAGCGGTCGACGCGATCGGTCGCACCGACGTGTTCTTCCTGCCGGACAAGGGGAAGCGCACCGAGCGGCTGTTGCAGGTGCGCGCCGAGATCCTGCGCGCGCACGCCGCGGACGCCGCCCGCACCGTCGCCGTGCCCGACCCGCCGCGCGACAGCACCACCACCGGCACCGACGAGTACCGCGCCCAGGTCGACGACTGGCGGCGGCGCCGCGCGGAGCGGTGGACGCGGGTCGTGCACGAGGAATTGGCGCCGGGGGAGACCGGCGCGTTCCTGGTGTGGGGCGATCCGGCGCTCTACGACAGCACCCTCGACGTCCTCGACGAGATCCGCGCCGCCGGTGCCGAGGTCACCTGCGAGGTGATCCCCGGCATCAGCAGCATCTCCGCGCTCGCCGCGCACCACGGCACCACCTGGACCCGGGTGGGCCGCCCGGTGCGGATCACCACCGGCAGGCCCGGGGTGGACCGGCCGGACCTGCCCGAGGACACCCTGGTGATGCTGGACGTGCCCGCGGCGATCGACGCGCGGCGCGGCGGCGGCTGGTGGATCCACTGGGGCGCCTACGTGGGCACGCCCGACGAGCTCTCGGTCGCCGGGCCGCTCGACGAGGTCGCCGACCGCATCGCCGAGGTGCGCGCCGACGCCCGGGAACGGCACGGCTGGATCATGGACAGCTGCCTGCTGCGCCCACCGGCCTGACCCGCTTCGCCCCCGCCCTGCCGGGGGTCGCCACCTGAGCAGCGGGCCCACTCGTCCCCGCCGCGCCAGTGGCTATCGGGCCGTGGTCGCCCCGTAGCGGAGGCCGTCGAAGAGCAGGGCGACGATCTGCGCCGCCTCGTCCCGCCAGCCCTCGGTGGCGCGCATCCCGCACACCCCGCCGAGCGCCCGCAGCACCGTCCACCCGTCCACGTCGCCGCGGATCGTCCCGGCCGCCGCACCCGCTCGGAGCAGCGCGTCGAGGCAGTCGGCCATCCGCCGCCGCGAGTCGGCGAACACGGCCGAATCGGTCGCCAGCACGCTCTCCAGCGCGAAGGACATGCCCCTGCTGGTGGCGGCGTGCTCGACGAGCAGGTCCAGGAATTCGCGCAGCGCCCGGTCCGGCGCGTGCCGTGCGAGCAGCGCGTCCGGTTCGGCGCACAGCTCGTCGAGGGCCTGCCGGTAGATCTCGGCGATCAACTCTTCGCGGGTGTCGAAGTGGCGGTAGAGGGTGCCGACCGCGACTCCGGCCCGGCGGGCGATCTCGTCCACCCCGATGTCCTCGCCGGCCAGGAACGCCTCCCGCGCGGTCGTGAGCAGGGCTTCCCGGTTGCGGCGGGCGTCGGCGCGCAGCGGGCGTGACGTGGGCAACGGACGACCTCCGAATAAAGTGAGTCCCACTCCGGTTATATGGTGAGTCTGGTTCACTTTACTGGAGGTGCATCGCATGACGATCCCGGACGAAGGACTCGCCGGACGGCGCGTGCTCATCACCGGCGCCAGCCGCGGCCTCGGCGTCGCCATCGCGCGCCGCTTCGCCGCCGCCGGCGCCCGAGTGCTCACCGCCTCGCGCAGCGCGCCCCCGGACGACGTCCCCGGCACGTTCCTGCGGGCCGACCTCGCCACCGCCGAAGGCGTCGCCGACCTCGGCGAACGGGTGCTCGATGCGGTCGGCGGAGTGGACGTGCTGGTCTCCAACGCGGGCGCCACCAGCGGCTGGGCCACCGCGCTGGACCGCGCCGACCGGTCCTGGCGCTTCGACCTCGACATCAACCTGCTCAGCGCCGTCCGGCTCGACCGCGCCCTGGTGCCCGGCATGGTCGAACGCGGCTCCGGCGTCGTGCTGCACGTCTCCTCGATCGCGAGCAGGCTGCCGCAGCGCGGCGACCTGTCCTACGCGGCGGCGAAGGCCGCGCTCAACGCCTACAGCCGCGGCCTCGCCGAAGAAGTGGGGGAGAGCGGCGTGCGCGTGCTGCGGGTGCTGCCCGGCTTCGTCGCCACCGAAGGCGCCGTCGCGCACCACCAGGAGATGGCCGACGAACAGGGCGTCGAGCTCCGCGAGATGCAGCGGCGGATCGCGGGCCGGCTGAACATGCCGATGGGCCGCCCCGGCGACCCGGAGGACGCGGCCGAGCTGATCGCCTTCCTCGCCTCGGAGCGCGCGAAGTGGCTCACCGGCGCCGAATACCGGGTGGACGGCGGCATCATCGCCGCCGTGTGAACCCGGCTCAGGCGCCCAGGTCCGCGGACAGCCAGCGCTCGGGGCGCATCCGGATCACCACGTGCTCGCCGAGCTGCGTCCGCTCGAACTCGACGAACGCGTCGACCTTGTCCGGCGCCAGGTACCGGGCGGCCATCACCCGGGAGGACTCCGCCGACCCCGGCTCGATCGCGAGCACCGGACCCTCCACCGAGACGTAGCGGACGGTCGGTTCGGTGCGCTGCGCCAGCATGCTGAACCGACCGGCGGCCCGGATCGCGCGGGTCTTGCGGGTGTCCGCCCCGGTGTTGATCCACAGCTCGCCGCCGGGTTCGTAGTGGTACCAGATCGGCACCACCAGCGGTGCGCGGCCGGAACCCTCCACCACCGCGAGGGAACCGGTGTGCGGTTCGGCAAGGAAGTTTTCGCGTTCCTGCTGGGAAAGAGTCATGCGCCGACGCTAGCCGCGACCCCCGACCGATGCTCGACTCCCGCTGCTCGGGGGTGGGGCGGCGGAACCTCGGCGCCCTCCTCGCTGCGGGATCGTTTGCACAGGTGGCTCTCCGCCACATGCGAAACGCCGTCCTCGCGAGGAGGGCGCTGAGAACCCGCGGCGGTGCCGGTTGCTCGCCGGGTCGCCGCTCATCGGCTTCGCCGCTGACAGGGAAGAGCCTTGTCGTCAGTCGGCGATGAGGTGCTGCCTGCCGAACAGCACCGCGGCGTCCCGCGCCGTCGGAGTGCCCGCGTCCAGGTCGGCACCCGCCTCCCGCAGCACCGCCACCACCTCGTCGGCGCCCTTGAACAGCGCGCCCGCGATCGGTGACTGGTCCCGCGCGTTGCGCCGGTCCGGGTCCGCACCGCGGTCCAGCAGCGCGCGGACCGTGGTGGCGTGCCCGTGGTAGGCGGCGAGCATCAGCAGCGTGTTCGCGTCCGCGTCGGCCACGTCCACCGGCAGCCCGTGCGCCACGAACTCCACCAGCTGCGCGGTGTCGCCCTCCCGGGCCAGGTCCATCGCGATCGCCACGACCCGCTCGGTCTGCTCCGGGGTGAGCTTGCCCTCGCCCATGGAAATCCTCCCCAACGGAAGAGAAACCCCGGCGCGGCACGCGGAATCGCGCGCCACGCCGGGGAATCCGGTCTGACTCAGAGGTTGCCGGCCGCCAGGGCCTCCACTGCCTTGCGGACGCCCTCGCCGTAGGCGGGGTCGGCCTGCGTGCAGTTGTGGATGTGCCGCTCGATGGTGGCCTGCGAGGCACCGTCGATGGCGCGGGCGGTGTTCTCGAACAGGACCTGCTGCTGCTCCGCGGTCATGTTCCGGAACAGGTTCCCGGGCTGCTCGAAGTAGTTGTCGTCGTCCTCGCGGTAGTTGAACCGGTCGGCGACGGCACCCACGGCCTGCTGCGGCTCGCGGTAGGCGGGCTGCTCCTGCCAGCGGCCGTACGAGTTCGGCTCGATGCCGGGGGTGGCGCCCTGGTTGCCGTCGACGCGCATCGCACCGTCGCGGTGGTACGAGTTCACCGGAATCCGCGGCGCGTTGACCGGGATCTGGTGGTGGTTCACGCCGAGGCGGTAGCGCTGCGCGTCACCGTAGGAGAACAGCCGGCCCTGCAGCATCTTGTCCGGCGAGTAGCTGATGCCGGGCACCAGGTTCGCGGGCGTGAACGCGGCCTGCTCCACGTCGGCGTGGTAGTTCTCCGGGTTGCGGTTGAGCTCCCACTCGCCGACCTCGATCAGCGGGTAGTCCTTCTTGGACCACACCTTGGTCAGGTCGAACGGGTGGAACCGGTAGCCCTCGGCGTCGGCCTCCGGCATGACCTGCACGTACAGCTTCCACTTCGGGAAGTCGCCGTTCTCGATCGAGTCGAACAGGTCGCGCTGGTGCGACTCGCGGTCCTTGCCGACGAGGGCCTCGGCCTCGGCGTCGGTGAGGTTCTTGATGCCCTGCTGGGTGCGGTGGTGGAACTTCACCCAGAACCGCTCGCCCTCGGCGTTGATCAGGCTGTAGGTGTGCGAGCCGAAGCCGTGCATGTGGCGGTACGACGCGGGGATGCCGCGCTCCGACATGACGATGGTGACCTGGTGCAGCGCCTCGGGGAGGTTGGTCCAGAAGTCCCAGTTGTTCTCGGCGTTGCGCATGTTGGTGCGCGGGTCGCGCTTCACCGCGTGGTTCAGGTCGGGGAACTTCAGCGGGTCGCGGAAGAAGAACACCGGGGTGTTGTTGCCGACGAGGTCCCAGTTGCCCTGGTCGGTGTAGAACTTCAGCGCGAAGCCGCGGATGTCGCGCTCGGCGTCGGCGGCACCGCGCTCACCGGCCACGGTGGAGAACCGGGCGAACATCTCGGTCTTCTTGCCGACCTCGGAGAAGATGCTCGCCGAGGTGTAGCGGGTGATGTCGTTCGTGACGGTGAACGTGCCGAACGCGCCGGAGCCCTTGGCGTGCATGCGGCGTTCGGGGATGACCTCGCGGTCGAAGTGGGCCAGCTTCTCCAGGAACCACACGTCCTGCAGCAGCATCGGGCCGCGGGCACCGGCGGTCATGGAGTTCTGGTTGTCCGGAACCGGCGCGCCCGCGGCGGTCGTCAACGGCTTCTGGTTGTTCTCCGGCAAGATCGGCTCCTGTGTTCGGGATTCATTCGGTTCGCGCGCGGCAGGCCGGGCAGGTGCCCCAGTAGGTCACCTCGGTCCGCTCGAGGGTGAAGCCCCGCGAGTCGCGGACGTCGAGGCAGGGCGCCGCGCCGACCGCACCGCGCACGTCGGTGATGCCGCCGCAGCCGCGGCACACCAGGTGGTGGTGGTCGTCCCCCACGCGGGTCTCGAACCGGGCGGGGGAGCCCGCCGGTTCGATCCGCCGCACCAGGCCCGCGTCGGTCAACGCGCGCAGCACGTCGTAGACGGCTTGGGTGGACACCGAACCGAGTTCGCGGCGGACCGCGGTCGCGATCGAGTCGGTGTCCGAGTGGGGGTGGTTCGCGACCATCGACAGCACCGCCACTCGCGGGCGCGTCACGCGCAGCGAGGCGTCGCGCAGGAGCGCGGTGGCGTCGATGACCGGCATGACCCGAGACAACCAGCTTTTCTGGAATTAGTCAAGTTTAGCGAGGGTGTGGCGTGGCGGCGGGAAGATCACGTCTTCGCAGGTGGCGAGGGCCTTCTGCGGCATTCCGGCGCGGCTGGTTCACCCGGGCGGGTTCCACGATCTCTCAGCCGCACGCCGACCCGCAGCGCTCCGGTCGCCGGGCGCCCGCGGAGCGGAGCGGGGGCTCGAACACCCGGAGGTGCGCCTCGCCGCGCTGCCGCGGAGTCCGGCTGGACGCCGGGAACTCGGCGCCGCGAACGCCGGATCGCCCGGACGCGCAGCGGCGTGCGGCCGCCGGCGCTCTCACCGGTACGCGGCCTCCGTCCACAGGTGGAACACCGCGTGCGCCCGGTGCGGTGACCACGCCCGAGCCCGCCGCACCGCGGCCGCCGCCGACTCCGCGCCCATCGCCCGCCGCAGCACCAGATCACCCGACGGGAACGCATCCCCGTCGCCGAACGCGCGCAGCGCCAGGTACTCCACCGTCCACGGCCCCACCCCCGGCAGCGCCGCCAGCTCCCGCCGCACCTCCGCGCCCGGGCCCAGCGGCAACCCGTCCGCGGCCGCCGCGGCCAGCGCCAGCACCGTGCGGGCGCGCGAGCGCGGCACGCCCACCGCCGCGCGCAGCTCCTCCAGGGGCACCGCCGCCAGCGCCTCCGGGTCCGGGAACGCGAGCAGCCCGCCCGGCCGCGGAGCGCCGTACGCGGTCAGCAGCCGGGCCGTGAACGTGCGCGCCGCGGCCAGGCTCACCTGCTGGCCCAGCACCGTCGACACCGCGCCCTCGAAGCCGTCTGGATAGCTCAGCACCCGCAACCCCGGCCGCGCCGCCACCAGCGGCCCGAGCAGCGGATCGGCCGCCAGCGCCGCGTCGATCCGCGCCACATCCGCATCCAGGCCCAGCCAGTGCCGCACCAGCGCCGCCACCTCGTCCGCCGCGCCGCCGAACTCGCCGGACACCGCCACGTGATCCGCCGCCAACCGCACCGACACCTCGACGGGACCACCCGGCAGCGGCAGCAGGCGCACCACGCACCGCCGCGCGCGGTCCACCCGCTCCAGGCCCGGCACTGCGTGCGCGGCCGACGCCGCCAGCGCCGCGTCCACCGCGAACGGGCCGCGGACCGGGAGCCGCAGCGTCACGACTCCGGCCACAACCCCGACGAGCCCCGGCGGTGGCTGCCCAGCAGGTGCGTGTCCACCATGCCCACCGCCTCCATCAGCGCGAACATCGTCGTCGGGCCCACGAAGCGGAAACCCTTGCGGCGCAACGCCTTCGACAGCGCCACCGACTCCGGGGAAGTGGTCGGGACCTCGCTCATCGTGCGCGGGCGCGGCGTCCGCTCCGGGCGGAACGACCACACGAACGCGTCCAGCCCCTCTTCCGCGCGCAGTGCCACCGCGGCCTGCGCGTTCCCGATCGTCGCCCGCACCTTCGCCTGGTTGCGCACGATCCCGGTATCGGTCAGCAGCCGCGCCACGTCCTCCTCCGAGTAGGCCGCCACCCGGTCCGGGTCGAAATCGTCGAACGCCTTCCGGAACGCCGGGCGCTTGCGCAGGATCGTCGCCCACGACAGGCCCGCCTGGAACGCCTCCAGCGAGATCCGCTCGAACAGCGGCTGCTCGCCGCGCACCGGCAGGCCCCACTCGGTGTCGTAGTACTCCCGCAGCAGCGGATCGGCCGCGGCCCACGGTGGACGCGCCAACCCGTCCGCCCCGACGATCAGGTCCTGCTCGCGCACGCTCCGCCTCCGCGTTCCGGGGCCATTCCGGTGACCCGCAAGGTGATGTTGAGGCGACCCGCGCGCATACCGCACGCCGGGTCCGCCGTGCCCGGGCGCACCGCCGGAACACCGTGGTACGCCAGCCGCGACGGGCCGCCGAACACGAACAGGTCCCCCGACGACAGCTCCACGTCGGTGTAGGGGTGGCCACGGGATTCGGGATTGCCGAACCGGAACACGCAGGTGTCGCCGATGCTCAACGACACCACCGGTTCCCGGGAGAGCTCGTCCTTGTCCTGGTGCATGCCCATCTTGGCCTGCTCGTCGTAGAAGTTGATGAGCGCCGTGTCCGGGCGGTAGTCGTCGGCCGCTCCCGGGCCGTACGCCGCGGCCAGCGCCTCGCGGCCCAGCTCGCCCAGCCGGTCCGGGAACGGTGCGACCCGCGCGCCGCCGGCGTCGTCGGCGGTGCGGCTGTAGGCGTACGGGTACCAGTGCCAGCCCAGGCACACCGTGCGCACCGACATCCGGTGCCCGCTCGGCAGCCGCGCCGCCCGCATCGGCACCGGGCCGCGCGCCCACTCCCGGCACGCCGCGACCAGCTCCCGCTGCCGCTCCAGCCCCAGCCAGCCCGGCACGTGCACCGCACCCGGCGCGACGACCCGCGGCGGCAGCGAGAACAGCGGTGCACCCATCGCAGCCGATCCTCCTCCCCGGCGGAACCCACCCGCCACCAACCCCGCGGAGTGAACGGACCGTTCGTCCAGCTCTACCGGACGAACGGGCCGTTCACCCCACCAAGTCCGGTCGTGCACGAACGTCCGGTTCGAGTGAACGGACCTTTCGTTCAACTAGATCGGACAGACGGGACGTTCACTCCCGTTGGTGCTGAAATTGGGGTGGGGGTGGGTGGACCGTTGTGCCCGGCTGGGGCGGACGAACGGTCGCTCGGGCCGCCGGGCGCGGCCGTTAGCGAACGGTCGGTCGCTATTGTCCTGGTTGGATCGGACGAGCGGTCCGTTCACTCCGACCGGTTTTCGAGGTCGAGGAGGGTCCGCTTCGCCGCCGCCCCGCCCACGTAGCCGCCCGCGCCGCCGTCGGAGCGCACCACCCGGTGGCACGGCACCACGATCGGCAGCGGGTTCGTCGCGCAGGCCGTGCCGACCGCCCGCACCGCCCGCGGGCTGCCCGCGGCGGCGGCGAGCTGCGCGTAGCTGGCGGTGCGCCCGTACTCGACCTCGGCGAGCCGTGCGAGCACGGTGCGCCGGAAGCCGCGGGACAACCGCCGGTCCAGCGCGAGCTCGAACGAGGTGCGACGCCCGGCGAAGTACTCGTCGAGCTGCCGGGCCGCGTCGTCGAGCCTGCCGGGCGCGTGCAGCACCCGGGGGCTGATGCGCTCGGCCAACGCCCCCAGCACCTCCTCGGTTCCGCCGAACGCGACCCGGACGAGCCCGTCGGCGGTGGCCGCGAGCAGCAGCTCCCCGACGGGGCTGGGCACGGTCCGGTAGGCGACGTCGAGCAGCCCGCCCGCGGCGGCCGCGGTGACGACGCGGTCGTGCAGCCGGGCGAGGGTGCCCGCGTCGGCGGCGGGCAGCGCGTCGAACAACCCGTCGGATGTCATGGTGCTCCTCCTCCCGATGCCGGGTAGCTGCTGCGCAGCGCCCGGATTCCGTCGGCGGCGGCGCGGCGGGCCGCGTCGGTGCTGCCGCCGGTGATGGCTGCGACGTCCGCGTAGGGCAGGCCTGCGAGGTGGTGGTAGGCGACGGCGGTGCGCTGCTTGTCGGGCAGTGCGGCCAGCGCGTCCCACAGGTCGCCGTCCCAGTCCTCGGGCCGGCCGCGCGGCGCGGGCCGTTCCGGGACCTGCTCCACGGGGCTCGGCCGGCGGGCCCGGGCGCGGGTGGCGTCGATGGCCTTCCGGTGCGCGATGGTCACCAGCCACGCCTGCACGTTCGCGCCCTCGTCCAGCTCGGGGTAGGCGCGCAGGGCGGCGAGGAACGTCTCGGACCAGGCGTCCTCGGCGTCGACCGGCCCGAGCACGGCCCGGCACACCCGCAGCACCACCGGCCCGTGCTCGGCCACGATCTGCTCGAACGGTCTCATCACGTCCAGTAGACGCCCGGCGGTGCCGGAACGTGAGGCGCGTGGTGTTCTTGCCCGCCCCTGGGCACCATCGGCTGATGGGGGAGGTCGTCGGGAACCTGGCGCTGATCTCGCTGTTCGTCCTGCTCGGCGGGTTCTTCGCGGCGGCGGAGATCGCGCTGGTGTCGTTGCGGCAGAGCCAGGTGCACCGGCTGGCGGACCGGGGCAGGAGAGGCGCGGGCGTGGCCCGGTTGAAGGCCGATCCGAACCGGATGCTGTCGGCGGTGCAGGTCGGGGTCACGTTCACCGGTTTCTTCGCGTCCAGCTACGGCGGGGCGACGCTGGCGGTGCGGCTGGAACCACCGCTGGTCGGGTGGGGCCTGCCGGTGGGGTTGGCGGCGACGGTGGCGCTGCTGCTGGTGACCGCGTTCGTGTCGTACCTGTCGCTGGTGTTCGGCGAGCTGGCGCCGAAGCGGCTCGCGCTGCAGCGCCCGGAGGCGGTGTCGCTGGCGTCCGCGGGCGTGCTGGACGCGGTGGCGACCGCGTGCCGCCCGATGATCTGGCTGCTGTCGGTGTCGACGAACGCGGTGGCGCGGCTGCTGGGGGTGAACCCGCGCGCCGACGAGCAGCAGGTGGGGGAGGAGGAGCTGCGGGACATGGTCCGCACCAGCGACGAGTTCACCACCGAGGAGCGCCGCCTCATCACCGACGCCTTCGAAGTCGGCGACCGGGTGCTGAGCGAGGTGATGGTGCCGCGCACCGAGGTCGACTTCTTGGACGCGGACACCGGCGCCGCCGAAGCCGTGGACGAGGTGCTGGGCAAGCCGCATTCGCGCTACCCGGTGCTGCGGGACGGTTCCGCGGACGACGTGATCGGTTTCGTGCACGTCCGCGACCTGTACGAGGCGAGTCGGGGCGGCGGGCACCGCACGGTCGGGTCGCTGGCCCGGCCGATCAGCACCTTGCCGGGCACGAAGCCCGCGCTGGCCGCGTTGACGTCGATGCGCGGCCGCGGCGGCGGGCACCTCGCCGTCGTCGCCGACGAGTACGGCGGTACCGCGGGCATCGTCAGCCTCGAAGACCTGGTGGAGGAGATCGTCGGCGAGATCTGGGACGAGTACGACCCGCGCGAGCGCCCCGCCGCGCCGCCCGCCGAAGGCGTGCTGGAACTCGACGGCCTGCTGCACCGCAGCGAAGTCGCCGACCGCTCCGGGATCGCGCTGCCGGAAGGCCCGTACGACACCCTCGCCGGTTTCGTCCTCGCCCGCCTCGGCCGGATGCCGCGCGAGGGCGATTCGGTCTCCGCCCTGGGCCACGACTTCACGGTCCGCGCCGTGGAGGGCCGCCGCATCGCCCGCGTCCGCATCACCGCCACCGCCCCGGAACCCGGTGCCGAACCGGGCGACGTGCGGTGAGCGGACCGCATCGCACCCGGCCGGGCGATCGCCGGCACCACGAGCGGGAATCCCCCGGTGCGCCCGCGATTCGACCTGCGACGAACAGCGGCGGAGCGCGGCGATCACCTGCCGTCGTTCGCACGACGACCGCCCGGCTCGATCGGTTCGAGCGCTCCGGTCGAGCGCGGGCGTCCCGCACCCGCACCCGTGGACACGAAGAGTGATCGGTTCGATACGGTTCGCTTCGATCTCGCCCCGGGGGATGCGCGGCGAGGTGCACCGTCGTCGTCCGTGGGGGAGTTCTCGTCGTGGAAACAGCCGTCGCATTCCTGGGCATCACCGGCCTGGGAGTCATGATCTGGGCCGTCGTGCTGGGGGTTCGCCGCCGCCGGACGTGGGATCCGTTGGTGCGCAAGGATTTCTGGTGGCGGTTCGGCAGCGGCTACGCGGCGATGTTCCTGGCGCTGCTGCTGGATCCGGCGGGAGGGGACGCCGCCCTCGGATTCCTGATGCTGACCGGGATCGGCCTGATCATCTGGTCCGGTGCGTTCGCGGCCCGGCATCCGCACGGCTGGGACCGGGCCGTCACCCGCGGGTTCGCGGCGCGGATCGCGCCGGGGGCGGTCCTGTTCGTGGTGGGGCTCGCGCTGCTGCCGCCCACCGAGCCGGCGACCCAGGTGGTGGCGGACCCGGAGGCGCAGCCCGCGGCGACCGCGCCGCCGTCGGCCACCCCGGACGCGCCACCGGCTCCGGCGCTCCCGCCCGCCCCGCTGGTCCCGGCCGGTGTTCCGGCGGGGGTGCAGCGCGCGGTCGTGGTGAGCGTCGAGGAGGGCGCTCGGCTGCGGGTCACCGCTGTCGACGAGGGCGCGCTGCCCGGTTCCGCCCCGCGCGACGTCCGGCTGCTGCACGTCCGCCCCATCGCGGACTGCTTCCGGGACGAGTCCACCGCGGAGCTGAACCGGCTCGCCCCCGTCGGATCGGTGGTCTGGCTGCTCGCGGACGTGCAGCCGCAGGACGCGCAGGGCCTGGACCTGCGCTACCTCTGGAACGACCGCGGTGAGTTCGTCAACGCCGACCTCGTGGGCGGTGGTGCCGCCGCCGCCGAGTTCATGCCGCCGAACGCGTTGCGCTGGGCGGAGATCTCCGCGGCGGGCGAGCGCGCGGAGTCGGCGGCCGTCGGAGCCTGGTCGGTGTGCGGCGCGGCCCGGGAGAGCTCCACGGCGGAACCCAGCCCCCAGCCGAACCCCCAGCCGAACCCGGAGCCGAAACCGCGACCGAACCCGCAGCCCGCGCCGAGCCCGACGTCCGCGTCGGACGACGAGGACGCCGACGACGGGAACGCGGACGACGGCGGTGTCGCCTACTACCCGAACTGCAAGGCCGCGAAGGCCGCGGGCGCAGCGCCGCTGCACGTCGGTGATCCGGGATACCGCCCGGGGCTCGACCGGGACGGCGACGGCGTCGCCTGCGAGACCTGATCACCACCCGGCCCGGCGGCATCGCGCGGAACCCTCGTCCGACCACCCGTGCCGAGCGGTCAGGTGAGGTGGGTGCGCTGCCCGTCGTGATCGAGGATGGTCAGGATCTCGGCCGGTCCGCCACGCGCGCCGACCGCGTGCGGGGTCATGGTGCTGAACTGCGCGGCCTGCCCGGTCTCGACGAGGATGGTGCGCTCGCCGAGCACCAGCTCCACCGTCCCGGACAGCACCGTGAACCAGTCGTGGCCCGGGTGCACCGCCAGCCGCTCGGAATCGCGCGCCGGAGCCGGCCGGGTGAGCCGCATCTTCGCGACGGTCATGCCGTGCGGCCCGGAATCCTTGCTGAGCAGCCAGGACGTGATGCCGCGGGTCTCATCGCGCTCCGGGCGGATCACCACGTCCTCGTCGGTGGCCGATTCGACCAGCTGGTCCAGCGAGGTGCCGAGCGCCCGGGCCAGCGGTGCCAGCTGGTCGAGGCTGATCCGCCGGTGCCCGGTCTCGATGCGGCTGAGCGTGGAGGTGCTCAGGTAGCAGCGCGCGGCCAGCTCGTCGAGGGACAGGCCGCGCGAGGTCCGCAGGCTCCGGATCCGCTGCCGGACGAGGGCGTCCAACTCACCGTCTTGCGTCATGCGCAAAACAGTATGCCATCGGCGCAATCCGCGGCTACCTTGGCGGCATGGCACACCACGAACACCCGAAGACCGACGACACCGCCCGGTTCGAGATGCTCGACCTCGACGCCGAGGTCATGCACGACCACCTGGCGGAGCTGACCGGGGAGCTCGCCGGACTCGTCGACCCGCCGGTGCACCGGATCCTCGACCTGGGCTGCGGCACCGGGGCGGGCACCTTCGTCCTGCTGGAGCGGTTCGCGCGGTCCACCGTGCTCGCCGTGGACGCCGACGAGCCCGTGCTCGCGCACCTCACGACCAAGGCCGCCGCCCGCGGCGAAGCCGGCCGGGTGCGCACCGAGCGCGCCGACCTCGACGCCGGGTTCCCGTCGCTGGACGCGCCCGTCGACCTGGTGTGGGCGTCCGCGTCGCTGCACCACCTGGCCGATCCGGCGCGCGTCCTCGGCGAGGTGTTCGCGGCGCTGCGGCCCGGCGGCGTGCTCGCGGTCGCCGAACTCGACTCGTTCCCCCGGTTCCTGCCCGACGACCTCGGATTCGGGCGGCCCGGCCTGGAGGAGCGCTGCCGCGACCTGCTCGCCCGCAAGCGCGCCGCGCACCTGCCGCACATCAGCGCCGACTGGGCGGAACAGGTGGCCGCGGCCGGTTTCACCGTGGCCGCGCACCGCACCGTCGACGTCGACCTGCCAGGCCCGCTGCCCGCCGCCGCGCGGCGCTACGCCGAGGTGACGCTGCGCCGGACGCGCCCGTTCCTCGACGAGTCCCTCGACGACGCCGACATCGCGGCCCTCGGCGAACTCCTCGACGGCGACGGTCCCGGCGTCCTCCGCAACCGCACCGACCTCACCGTCCGCGCCACCCGAACCTTCCTCGCCGCCCGGAGGCCCTGAGCTCCGCCCGCCGGTGCGCGGCGGACGGCGGAGGTCGATCCCGGCTCCGCGCGGTCGGCCGGGAGGAGCGGATCCGTTTCCCGGTGCGCCGTCCGGACGTCGGCTGATCACCGCGCGTGCGGGCCGAGAGCGCGTTCGAGTTCGATCACCCGGGGCCTTCGCCGTCACCCGGAGTCGAGCACTGCGCGGATTCCGCCTCGCGGCGGTGTTCCGGAGTGGGCGGGCGGTTGCGCCGCGCGGGTGAGGTTCGGCCGCGCGGCGGTGTCGGCGGGCGGCGAAGCCGATCATGATGCGGGTGCCGGCCTCGGCGCCCGCGCCGGGGCGGGCCCATCGGACGAACGGGAGCGTTCGATCGCGATCCGGCCGCCGACCGGGCGATCGGAACGAGCCGAGCCGTGCTTATACTATTCGTGACAGTGCAAGTGTCACGATCGGTTGTGAGGTGCTCGATGCCTGATCGTTCCGGTGTCGAACCCGCCCGTCTCAGCTGGATGCGCGCCGGAGCCGGTGCGACCGCCGTGGCACCCGGCTCCCGGACGCTCAACACCCGCAGCCCCAGCGTGGCGCGGTGCTTCGACGCGCTGCTTGGCGGCAAGGACCACTACGCCGTGGACCGGGCCGTCGTCGACGCCGCCCTGGAGATCGCGCCCGGCCTCGTCGTCGCCACCCAGGACCACCGGGAATGGCTGATGCGGGTGGTGCGCTACCTGGCGGGCACCGTCGGCATCGACCAGTTCCTCGACATCGGCTCCGGGCTGCCGACCGGCGAGAACACCCACCAGGTCGCGCAGCGCGCCAACCCCGACGCCGTCGTGGTCTACGCCGACCACGACCCGATGGTCTTCTCCCACGGGCAGGCGCTGCTCGTCGACAACGACCACACGCACTTCGCGTTCGCCGACCTCACCGAGCCGGAAGAGCTGCTGGCGCTGCCCGCCGTGGCCCGCAACATCGACCTGTCCCGCCCGGTGGCGATGCTGCAGGGCGCCACGCTGCAGCACGTCGCGGACGACCGGTCGCCGCACCGCGTGATGGCGCGTTACCTGGACGCGTTCGCGCCCGGCTCCTACGTCGCCGTCAGCCACCTGCACAGCCCGGAGGAACCCGCGCACGCCGCGTCCGCCGCGCAGCTGGAGAAGCTGATGCTCTCCGAGCTCGGCACCGGCTGGTTCCGCGGGCGCGCCGAGATCGCGGCGCTGTTCGACGGCACCGAGATCACCGAACCCGGCCTGGTGCGCCCCCTCGACTGGTGGCCGGACGGGCCGCGGCTGCGCGCCCGCGTCCCCGCGCAGAACCTGCTGCTGTGCGGGGTCGGGCGCAAACCCTGACGTCCCCACCGCGCACCCCGGTCGCACTCGGTGGTCTGGCAGGATTCCGACGTTGCACCGGGCTTTGAGGTGGAGGCTGACCCGTGTTCGTTCTCGGCATCGACAGTTCGACCCAATCCACCAAAGCAGTGGTCGCCGACGCGGAGACGGGCCGGGTCGTGGCCGAGGGCAAAGCCCAGCACCCCACCGGCACCGAAGTGGACCCGTGGGCGTGGTGGACCGCGGCGCAGGACGCCATCGAGCAGGCCGCCGCGCACGCCCCCGGTGCGATCGCCGCGGTGTCCGTCGCGGGGCAGCAGCACGGCATGGTCGCCGTCGATTCCGCGGGTGACCCGGTGCGGGATGCGTTGCTGTGGAACGACACCCGCTCCGCGCCGCAGGCCCGCGCCCTCGTCGAGCAGCACGGCGCGGGGGTGCTCGCCGACCGCACCGGTTCGGTGCCGGTCGCGAGCTTCACCCTCACCAAGCTGGCCTGGCTGGCCGAGCACGAACCGCACCGCGCCGACCTGGTGGACCGGGTGCTGCTGCCGCACGACTGGCTGACCTGGCTGCTCGCCGGACGACCGGAGCGAGCCTGCACCGACCGCGGTGATGCCTCCGGCACCGGCTACTTCGCCCCCGCCACCGGCGAATGGCTGCCGGACCTGCTCTCCGCCGCGATGGGCGGCCGGACTCCGCGGCTGCCCGACGTGCTCGGGCCTGCCGGATCAGCGGGCCGTGCCACCGGATTCGCGCCGCTGGAGGGCGCGCTGCTCGGTGCGGGCACCGGCGACAACATGGCGGGCGCGCTCGGCATCGGTGCCGGACCCGGTGACGTGGTGGTGTCGCTGGGCACCTCCGGAACCGCGTTCGCCGTCGCCGAGCACCCCAGCGCGGACGAGACCGGGCTGGTCGCCGGGTTCTGCGACGCCACCGGCCGCTTCCTGCCGCTGGTGTGCACGCTCAACGCCGCCCGGGTGCTCAGCGGGACCGCGGCGGTGCTCGGCACCGACCTCGCCGGGCTGGACCGGCTGGCGCTGGCGGCGGCGCCGGGCGCTGGCGGGCTCACCCTGCTGCCTTACCTGGAAGGGGAACGCACCCCGGACCTGCCGGACGCCACCGGCACGCTCGCCGGCCTCCGCGGCGGCAACATGACCCCGCAGAACCTGGCCCGCGCCGCCGTCGAAGGCATGTTGTGCGGCCTCGCGGACGGGGTCGACGCGCTGCGCGCCGTCGGGGTGGAGGTGCGGCGCGTGCTGCTGATCGGCGGCGCCAGCGAATCGGCCGCGGTGCGCGCGATCGCACCGTCCCTGTTCGGCGTGCCGGTGGACGTCCCGGAAGCCGCCGAGTACGTGGCGCTCGGCGCCGCGAAGCAGGCCGCCTGGGCGCTGTCCGGCGCTGCCGAACCCCCTGAGTGGGAGCTGCGCTCCAGCCGCTGCGAAGCCGCGAACTCCTACCAGGGCGACGCCGTCCGCCACGCCTACCACACCACCCGCGAACGCATGCACGGCTTCTGATCCCCCTGCCCCGCAACGAAAAGCGCCCGGACGGACCAGCACTCGCTGCAGCGATCGGGTGATCCGCCCCGCGCTGACCGGTAGCGGAACGCGTTGCGGCGCGGCGGGATTCCGGCGGGGAGCTCGGAGGGCGACGACCGGCGGCCCGCTGCCGCGGGTGTCGCCGGGCTGGTGGTGCGCGGGGCGGAATCCGTTGCGGTGGCGGGGTTTTCGGCGGGGAGCCGGTGTCGGGGGGTGCGGTCCCGCTGGTCGCCTCGCCCCGGAAGTCCGGTGGGCGCGGGAGGGAGCCGGTGCGGTGGCCGCTGATCGGAACGGACTTTCCGGGCGGTTTCCCGGAATTCGGTCCCGGCGCCGGTGCACGCTGGTAATTTCCGGCCGGTCCGCTCGACCTGGGGAAGCGGACCGGAACGGAAGTGGGGCGAAGCTCGTGGCCTTGGCTGTGTCGGTGTTGTTCGTACTGGTCGTGCTGGTGCTCGCGGGGGTGGCGAGCCGGCGTGGGCGCGGCCGCGGTGGTGGCTACACGGGGTCGTCGGACCCCTCCTACAGCTCGGACTGGAACGGGCACCACGGGCACCACCACGACTCGGGGCCCGGTGGTGGCGACGGTGGCTTCGGCGGGGACGGCGGCGGTGGCGGCGACAGCGGCGGTGGCGGCGGCGACTGATCCGCTGCCGTCCTAACCGGACAGCAGCAGGAGCAGTCCGACGCCGGTCAGGAACACCATCGCGAGCACCACCGGCAGCTGACCGACCCGAGCGCCGCGCGCGTCGAACGACCGCAGCGCCTGGTCGTGCGCGGCGGCGGTGCTCGCGATGTGGCCGAGCACGATCGCGTTGATCTGCACCATGGCCACCACCCCGGGCGAGAGCACCGAGTAGTCCGGCACGTTCCCGGCCGAGCCGAACAGGTCCAGCCCGGTCCCGAACGGATCACCGGCCAGGATGAACGGCTGCTGCCCCTCGATCACGAAGAACGAGAAGTAGTGCGCCACCCCGTAGCCCACCGCGATCGGCAGCAGCGTCGCGGCGAACCGGGCGGCCGGCGGCTCGGCGCTGCCGGACAGCCGCGCGCTCCACCGCATCGAACCGAAGTACAGCGACGACACCCCGGCGATGCACACCAGCAGCCCGGCGCTGCCCACCAGCACGTCCGGCAGTCCGGCCGCGTTGCGCAGCGCCTGCCACCAGCTGGTGCGGGTGAACCCGTCGAACGCGGTGGAGCCGATCAGCACGCACGCCAGCCCGGCCAGCCCGGGCACCGGATCGGCGCGCACCAGCCCGGCCAGCGGATTGCGCAGCACCGGCGTCCCGTCGGAGCGCCTGCCCAGCGGGGAGAACCGGGCCAGCAGCGTCGAGTACACCTCGAAGCCGTCGCCGCGCTCGAACCACACCGGGCCGTAGCGCGCGGCCGCGGCCACGTTCACCACCGCGTAGCCGACGACCAGCGCGGCCACCAGCCGCGGATCGGCCCGGTTCGGCGCGACCAGTTCCAGCCACACGAAGCCCAGCAGCCACCCGGCCGCCACCCGGTAGCCGAGCCACGCGGGCAGCGGCCGCGGCGCGCGACCGAGCCGCAGCAGCCGCAGCAGGGTGCGCAGCGGGTTCACCGCCCGCCACACCGGCCCGAACAGCACGCTCACCGGGATGAGCCCCACCCAGAACGTCACGAACAGCACCCACGGCGCCAGGTTCCGGTTCGTCTCCGCGGGACCGGCGGCGCCGACGGCGACCACGAACACCGCCAGCAGCAGCACGGTGATCCGCGCGGCGCCGAGCAGCCGGTCGGGGCGCACCGGGAACCGCACGGGCCGACCGGCCTCGGGGTCCAGCCACGGCTTCGACCACAGCGCGACCAGCGCGAAGAACGACACCGCGACGGCGAGTGCGCCGCCGACGACGGCCGCCGCCCCGTTCAGCGGCAGGTCGGTGCGGCCGCCGAGGCCGTGCGCGAGGAACTCGGTGCTCACCGGACTTCCAGGCTGGGCAGCGACAGCCCGGAGTGGTGCAGCTCCACTTCGAACACGCCGGGCATGTCGGCGGTGAACTCGACGACCCCGGTCAGCCCGGGGGCGAGTTCGACGGCCTCGTCGAAGCCGTGCACGTGCGCCTCGTCCGGCTGGTCGCTGCGCACCTGGTAGCGGACCTGGGCACCCAGCGGCACCGGGATGCGGTCGGTGCCGGTGCGCACCTGGCCGCCGGCGACCTGGACGTCGACCACGACGGGCGCCACCTGCTGCCCGGCGGGCGGGGGAGCCGGTTGCGGGGCGGGCGCGCCGCAGCCGGAGAGCAGCAGGGCCGCCGCCGTCAACGCGCATCCGATGAGTCGCCGGGTCGTTGTCATGGCGCTGGTCCTTCCGAGGTCACTCCGAACGTTGACAACGAGCAATGTCACATTTGGGGATGACATTGTCCAGCTTCTGGTGTTCCATGACCGGCATGAACTCGACCCCGGCAGCGCAGCCCTGGACGACGCTCCTGGCGCAAGAGGTGCGGCCCGCGGGAGGTGCCGCGCTCGACCAGATCTTCATCGCCTCCGGCGGCGCCACCGCGCTCACCCTGCTGCTGCTCCTGCTCGGCTGGGGGCACCGCACCGGGCGGACGCAGCTCCTGGCGCGGCTCGCCGAGCGCTCCCAGCGGGTGCTGCCCGGCGGGCTGCCCGGCTGGGTCGCGCTGCCGCAGATCATCGCGATGATCTCGCTGCTCACCGCGCTGCTCGGGATGTACTGGGACATCTCCCTGCACATCACCCACGGCCGGGACGAGGGCCCGCTGGCCAACGTCGCGCACTACCCGATCCTCATCGGGCTGTTCGGGCTGTTCGCCGCGGGGATGCTCGCCGTCGTGCTGCCGAAGGGCGAACCCGTCGGCCGCGCCGCCATCCGCATCACCCGCGACTGGCACGCCCCGATCAGCGGGGTGCTGCTGGCGGGCGCCGGGTTCTACGCGCTGTTCGGCTTCCCCCTCGACGACGTGTGGCACCGCATCTTCGGCCAGGACGTCACGCTGTGGGGGCCGACGCACCTGATGCTCATCGGCGGCGCCGGGCTGTCCCTGGTCGCGGTGGTGCTGCTGGAGCGCGAAGGCAGGCTCGCCCGCCCCGACCTCGGCGAACCGCGCGCGCTGTCCCGGTTCGTGCACCGCGGCATGGCCGTCGGCGGGCTCCTCGTCGGCCTCTCCGTGTTCCAGGCCGAGTTCGACTACGGCGTGCAGCAGTTCCGGATGGTGCACCAGCCGTTCCTGATCGCGGTCGCGACCGGCTGCGCGCTCGTCGTCGCCCGGCTGTGGGCCGGGCGCGGGGCGGCGCTGTTCGCCGTCGGGTTCTACATCCTGGTGCGCGGCGGGGTCGCCGTGTTCGTCGGGCCGATCATCGGCGAGGAGTTCGCCGTCATCCCGCTGCACCTGGTCGAAGCGCTCTGCGTCGAGCTCGCCGCGGTGTTCCTCGCCCGGCGCGCGCTGGCGCTCGGCGCGGTGTCCGGGCTGCTCATCGGCACCGTCGGCTACGCCGCCGAATACGCCTGGACCCAGGTCGCGTTCCCGCTGCCGTGGACCCCGGACATGGCCGCCGAAGGCGCCGCGATGGCCGTCGCGGGCGGCGTCTCCGGTGGCGTGCTCGGCGCGCTGCTGGCGCTGGCGCTGCGCGGCGCGCTGCCCCGGCCGAAGCTCTCGGTGCCGCTGTTCGGCGGCTCCCTCGTGGTGATCGCGCTCGCGGTGACCAACGCGCTGATCGGCACCTCGCCCACCGTGCACGCCGACGTGGCGCTCACCGACGTGCGCGGCGGGCCGCAGGACCGCACCGCGCAGGCCGTGATCCGGATGAGCCCGCCCGGCACCGGGCAGGACGCCGCCTGGCTCACCACCACCGGCTGGCAGGGCGGCGGCCTGCACGTCGACCGGCTGGTGCCGATCGGGCCGGACACCTACCGCACGACCCGGCCGATGCCGCTGCACGGCACCTGGAAGACCATGATCCGGTTCCACCAGGGCCGGGCGCAGGTCGCGATCCCCGTCTACATGCCCTCGGACTCGGCCATCGGCCTGCCCGCGGTGCCCGCCGACGCGCACTTCAGCCGCGACTCGCAGCCCGAGTGGCAGGTGCTGCAGCGCGAGACCAAGCAGGATGTCCCGTCCTGGCTGTGGGTGGTGGCCTCGCTGGTCGTGCTGGCCTGCTCGCTGGCCCTCGTGCTGGCGCTCGGCTGGGGCGCGCAGCGCATCGCGCGCGTCGGCGCCGACCGGCCCGAGGTGATCGAGCCCGAACCGGCGGCGGAGGGGGCGGCGCGGTGATCCTCGCGGGCACCCAGATCCTGGCCAGCCATCCGATCATCACGGCCGTGCCGTTCTTCGTGCCCACCTTCGCGGTGCTCGCCGTCGTCGGCGTCATCGTCTACCGGGACCGCCGCAGGCCCCACGACGAGGAGGCGGCGGCGGACGGCGGCACGGGTGCGGACGGCGCGGGCGCCCCGGACGCAGGCACCGGCCGCTCGGACGACGACGGCGGCGACTCGTCCGGAGCCGATTGCGACACCGCGACCCGGGCCGGTGACGACACCGCGACCGGAGCCGGTGACGACGCCGTGACCCGGGGCCGGTGACGACGCCCCCGACCGGGGCCGGTGGCGACGCCGCGCGCGGAACCTCCGCGTGGGACACCACCGGCCACCCCGGCACCACCGCTCCCGGCGGCCCCGCCACCACCCGCGACCCCGCCGACGGCTGAGCCGGCCCGGTCACCGCGGGTTCGCGGCAGCGCCCGCACCAGGTCCGCCGCGGAGCTCGGTCGAGGGAAATCCCCGAAGTCGACCGTGTGGCTCTTGTCACACTCGGCGCGGCGCGGGCACTCTCGGAGACGTCGATGCGACGACCCGTACGAGAGGTGCTCGCCCATGGCTTCGACGACCGAACTGACCGATGTGCAGCGGGTGCTGGGGCAGCTGCGCAGCAGCGTAGGCATGCTCCGTTCGCGGTACGGCGACGCTGCGGCCGTGCGCCGCCTGAGCAACGATGTGGAACGACTCGAGATCGACCTGGCCGAGCTGTCCGCCCTGCCCGCCCCGCGCCGCGAAATGGCCTGCGGCGAAACGGTGATGGTGCCGGACACGCCCTACGACCCGTCGCTGTGGCGCGACGCCGACGACGAAGGGGTCGGTGGCCGCCAACCGCACTGAGCAGGCCGGCGCGGGCGGGCGACGGCGCCGAGCCCGCACCGGACTCCCGGGCACAACACGAGATCGAGGACCACCAGGCCCACCGGACACCGACGACGAGGTCAGCCATGTCCGCACTCCCCGGTATCGATCCGTTCGGCGCCGAACCCGCGCACCCGCCGGGCACCCCGGACCCGCGCACCCGGCGCACCGACCGGTGGTGGCTGGCGCCGCTGCTGACGGCCACCGGGCTGGGGTTGTTCCTGGTCTACGGCCTGATCCGCACCTTCATGAACAGCGCGTACTGGGTGCCGGAGTACCACTACCTGGCGCCGTTCTACTCGCCGTGCCTGAGCGCGGCCTGCGTGCCCGGGGCGAGCCACTGGGGGCAGCCGTTCCCCGCGCTCGGGCCGCTGCTGCCGCCGCCGGTGTTCGTGCTGCCGTTCGTGTTCGGGTTCCGGTTGACCTGCTACTACTACCGCAAGGCCTACTACCGCTCGTTCTGGCTGGCACCGCCCGCGTGCGCGGTCGCCGAACCGCACCGCACCTACACCGGGGAGACCCGGCTGCCGCTGGTGCTGCAGAACTTCCACCGGTACTTCTTCTACGCGGCGCTGCTCGTCGCGGGCGTGCTCACCTACGACACGGCCATCGCGTTCCGCGGTGCCGACGGCGGGTTCGGGGTGGGGCTCGGCACGGTGCTGATGGTGGTGAACGTGCTGCTGCTGTGGGCGTACACGCTGTCCTGCCACTCGTGCAGGCACCTCGTCGGCGGCCGCATCAACCACTTCTCCAAGCACCCGGTGCGCTACTGGCTGTGGACGAAGGTGACCGCGCTCAACGCCCGGCACATGCAGCTGGCGTGGGCGTCGCTGATCTCGGTGGCGCTGGTCGACCTGTACGTGCTGCTGCTCGCCTCGGGAGCGTTCCCCGACCCCCGACTGTTCAACTGAAGGGCCCGCGATGCGGATCGAGCAGCACGACTACGACGTGATCGTGATCGGCGCGGGCGGTGCGGGGCTCCGCGCGGCCATCGAGACCCGGCAGCGCGGGCTGCGCACGGCGGTGGTGTGCAAATCGCTGTTCGGGAAGGCGCACACCGTGATGGCCGAAGGCGGCATCGCCGCGTCCATGGGCAACGCCAACCCGCACGACGACTGGCAGGTGCACTTCCGGGACACCATGCGCGGCGGGAAGTTCCTCAACAACTGGCGGATGGCGGAGCTGCACGCGCGGGAAGCGCCGGAACGCGTGTGGGAGCTGGAGACCTACGGCGCCCTGTTCGACCGCACCGCCGACGGCAGGATCAGCCAGCGCAACTTCGGCGGCCACCAGTACCCGCGGCTCGCCCACGTCGGCGACCGCACCGGGCTGGAGCTCATCCGCACCCTGCAGCAGAAGATCGTGTCCCTGCAGCAGGCCGACTTCGCCGAGCACGGCGACCACGAGGCGCGGCTGAAGGTGTTCCCCGAGTGCACCATCACCGAGCTCCTGAAGGACGCCCCGGACGGGAGCATCGCCGGGGCGTTCGGCTACTGGCGGGAGAGCGGCCGGTACCTGCTGTTCCGCGCGCCGGCCGTGGTGCTCGCGACCGGCGGCATCGGCAAGTCCTTCAAGGTCACCTCGAACTCGTGGGAGTACACCGGCGACGGGCACGCGCTGGCGCTGCGCGCCGGAGCCCAGCTGATCAACATGGAGTTCGTGCAGTTCCACCCGACCGGCATGGTGTGGCCGCCGAGCGTGAAGGGCATCCTCGTCACCGAATCCGTGCGCGGCGACGGGGGAGTGCTGCGCGACGCGGCGGGCCGCCGGTTCATGTTCGACCACATCCCCGAGGTGTTCAAGGACGCCTACGCCGACACCGAGGACGAGGCCGACCGCTGGTACGACGACCCCGAACACCACCGCAGGCCACCGGAACTGCTGCCGCGCGACGAGGTGGCGCGGGCCATCAACACCGAGATCGGGGCGGGCCGCGGCACCGAGCACGGCGGCGTGTTCCTGGACATCGCGAGCCGGCTCGGCCCGGACGAGATCCGGCGCAGGCTGCCGTCGATGCACCACCAGTTCCGCGAGCTCGCCGACGTCGACATCACCGCCGAGATGATGGAGGTCGGGCCCACCTGCCACTACGTGATGGGCGGGGTCGAGGTCGACCCCGACACCGCGGCCTCCGGGGTGCCGGGGCTGTTCGCGGCCGGGGAGGTCGCCGGCGGCATGCACGGTTCGAACCGGCTCGGCGGCAACTCGCTGTCCGACCTGCTGGTGTTCGGCAGGCGCGCCGGGATCGGCGCCGCCGAGCACCTCGCCACCGCGGGCGGGCCCGAACCGCGCGAGTCCGATGTGGACGATGCGGCGCGGCGGGCGGAACAGCCCTTCGACCCCGCCGCGGGCGAACCGGAGAACCCGTACGCGCTGCACGCCGAACTGCAGCAGGTGATGAACGACCTCGTCGGCATCATCCGCACCGGCGAGCAGATGCGGGACGCGCTGCGGCGGCTGCACGCGCTCGACGAGCGGGCCCGGCACCTGACCGTCGAGGGCAACCGGCAGTTCAACCCCGGCTGGCACCTCGCCCTCGACCTGCGGAACATGCTGCTGGTCAGCGAATGCGTGGCCCGCGCCGCCGTGCAGCGCACCGAGAGCCGCGGCGGGCACACCCGCGACGACCACCCCGGCATGGTCGCCGACTGGCGCCGCACCCTGCTGGCCTGCTCCCTCGACCGGGACGGCGTGCGCGTCGACGAGCAGCGCCAGGTGCCGGTGCGACCCGACCTGCTGGACCTGTTCACCGCCGACGAACTGCGCAAGTACTTCACCGACGAGGAACTCGCGGGCTGAGGAGGCCGAATGAGCTACCTGGCGCACCTGCGCGTGTGGCACGGCGACGCCGACGGCGGCGCGCTGCGCGACCACGTCGTCGAAGCCGAGGAAGGGGAGGTGGTGCTCGACCTGGTGCACCGGCTCCAGGCCACCGAATGCCCCGACCTGGCGGTGCGCTGGAACTGCAAGGCGGGCAAGTGCGGTTCCTGCTCCGCCGAGATCAACGGCAAGCCCAAGCTGATGTGCATGACGCGGATGTCCACGTTCGCCACCGACGAGATCGTCACCATCACCCCGCTGCGCACCTTCCCGGTGATCAAGGACCTGGTGTGCGACGTGTCGTTCAACTACGTCAAGGCCCGCGAGGTCCCCGCGTTCGAACCGCCCCCCGGCCTCGAACCCGGCGAGTACCGGATGCAGCAGGTCGACGTGGAACGCTCGCAGGAGTTCCGCAAGTGCATCGAGTGCTTCCTCTGCCAGGACGTCTGCCACGTGATCCGCGACCACGAGGACAACAAGGAGGCGTTCTCCGGGCCGCGGTTCCTGATGCGGCAGGCCGAGCTCGACATGCACCCGCTGGACGCCCGCGACACCGACCGCGCCGAGGAGGCGCGCACCGAGCACGGGCTCGGCATGTGCAACATCACCCGCTGCTGCACCGACGTGTGCCCCGAGCACATCCAGATCACCGACAACGCGCTCATCCCGTTGAAGGAACGTGCCGCGGACCGCTACTACGACCCGCTGCTGCGGCTGTTCCGCAAACGCCGATGACACCCGCTCGCGCATTTCGGGCGGCGATGTGATCGGATGCAATGCGCACGGCGGAAGATCGGCTGTCCGATCTGTTTCGCGGTGAACCACCACGTTTCACATGGCGGGAATCGTGCACTTACGGTGATTCGTCTGAATGCATACGGTGATCGCGCATTCGAAACGGTCTTTTCGGGCGGTGATCGGGGTGCGCGGAGCGCTGGCTCCCGGGGTCAGGCTGAAATCGACCGGTGCGGCGTCCGTTTCAGCAGGCGGCAGGAGCGCGCCGTGGCCCACCTGGTCGCTGAGCTGCGGCAGCAGCGCCGCCCTCCACGTTTTTCCCGCGCTTTCCCAGCTTGAACAGTAGGCCGCCGAGTCCGCCGTGGGAATGATGGCAAACTCCCGGTGCGTGTCCCTCGGCACTTTCGCCTGAATCGCTCCCAATATGCAGGAAAACGCCAGTTGGGGACTGTCAAGATGGGGATCTTGAGCGGCATCTCCGCACGTCGAGAAGGGGTGGCGGGTTCTAGCCACGTCTTTGTTCGAGCCCGATGCGCTGGTTACGTTCCTGGCATCCGAGTCAATTAGAGCAATCGACTCCAGTGCCTCGGGCGGTGCGTCCGCCGGGAAACTTGTCGGTTCGTGACGGAGGGAATCCCGTGAAGAAAATGCTGTTCGGTGCCGGCGCCGGTCTGTCGGCCGCGGCGCTCGTGGTCGCAGCGGTCCCCGCACTCGCCGCCGCCCCGCAGGAAGACCTGGCCCCGCTGACCATGCACACGGCCAACGCCGCCGGTGCCGGCGACTCCTTCGTCGTCAACCTCGCCGACGGTGCCGACGCCGCCGCGGTCGCCCAGGAACTCGGCGTGCAGACCGAGCACGTCTACAACAACACCCTCAACGGGTTCTCGGCGACGCTGAGCCCGCAGCAGCTGCACGACGTCCGCGCCAACCCGGCCGTCGACGGCGTCTCGCAGTCCTTCCGCATCCAGGTGGAGAACCCGCACGCCGCGGCCACCGGCTCCTGGGGCCTCGACCGCATCGACCAGCCGGAACTGCCGCTGGACGACAGCTACACCCCGGCCCAGACCGGCCAGGGCGTCACCGCGTACGTCATCGACACCGGCCTCGCCGTCAACCACCCCGACTTCGAGGGCCGCGCCTCCATCGGCTTCGACGCCACCGGTGGCGACGGTGCCGACGTCCAGGGCCACGGCACCCACACCGCGGGCACCATCGGCTCCAAGACCTACGGCGTCGCGCCCGGCACCGAGCTGGTCGGCGTGAAGGTCCTCGGCGACGACGGCAGCGGCACCACCGACGACATCATCGCCGGCCTCGACTGGGTCGCCGAGAACGCGGACGGCCCGTCCGTCGCGAACATGTCGCTCGGCGGCAGCAAGGACCCGGCCCTCGACGAGGCCGCCACCGGGCTGGTCAACAAGGGCGTGTTCCTCGCCGTCGCGGCCGGCAACGAGTCGCAGGACGCCGAGAACGTGTCCCCGGCCAGCGCCGAGGGCGTGTTCACCACCGCGGCCTCGGACAAGACCGACACCTCCGCCGAGTTCACCAACTTCGGCGAGACCGTCGAGGGCTACGCGCCCGGCGTCGACATCACCTCCACCGTGCCCGGTGGCGGGACCGAGTCGATGGACGGGACCTCGATGGCCAGCCCGCACGTGGCCGGTGCCGGTGCGCTGTTCCTCGAAGCCAACCAGGGTGCCGCCCCGGCCGACGTGATCAAGGGCCTGCAGAGCGGGGCCTCGACCGGCGTCATCCAGGGTGCGCCGCAGGGCACCATCGCCGACCTCCTGCAGGTCGACGCGGGCTGACGCCCAGCACGATTCCGGTGTGGCCGGGCATCGACCCGAGAGGCGATGTCCGGCCACATTCTTGACCTCCTTCTTGATCGGTCAATGTCGACCGCCGACCCGCCGCGCCCCCGAGCGCGGCAGGCGGTCGTCACCCGCGGCGCCGGAGCAGCGCCGCCTCGCGTGACACCGCCTGATGCAGACAGTGGTTCGCGGTCCTGGCTTGACCAGAGGAAGTGCGGCTGAGATGTACGAGCTCTTCATGGCCTTCGACGGCTTCGTCCCCGCCCTGACGGTCCTGTTCCCCCTCGCCGTGCTGGTCGCCGCCGCGTCCGGCACGGTGCGCAGCAACCGGCTCCGATCCGTATCCCCGGTGCACGACCCGCTGATCGACGCGCTGCTCGTGTTCGCCGTGCTGTTCACCGGGTACCTCGTCTTCTACCCCCAGCCCGAGATCGCCGACCGCGTGGAGGTCGAGCTGGGCAACGACCTCTACACCGCGCTGCGGGCCGCGCCCGGGGACGTCCGCCCGTGGGTGCAGCTCGGCGGGAACCTGATGCTGCTGATCCCGATGGCCACGCTCGTGCCGCTGCGGGTCCGCTGGTTCGACGGCTTCGGCAAGATCGTCATCGGCGGAATGCTGACCGCGCTCACCATCGAGACCGTCCAGTTCTTCTGCATTCCCGGCCGCGTCGCCTCCACCGACGACGTCGTGCTCAACACCCTCGGTGCCGCAGCCGGCGGCCTCGTCGTCTGCGCCGGTTGGCGACGCGCCGAAGTCCAGCTGCCCGGGCCGAACCACCGCAGCGCCGAGCCGGACGATGCGCAGACCACCGTGTGGCGGATCATCGAGAAGATCGAGCACGAGCGCCGGCCCGGAGCCGGGCTCGGCGCGGAGACCCCCGGTGGTGGCGCCGCGCGCGATCGGCTCGCGGCGCCCCGGACGCGGAACGCCGCGATGCCCGACGATCGGCCCGCTCGTGGCGTCGTGGTGCGCGCCGGTCGGCCCGACCGCATGGCGGCCGCCGGTCGAGGCGGAGGCGGGGTCGTGGGAACCGCTGCTCGGTCCGAACGCGAGGTCGTGGGAACCGCTGCTCGGCCTGCGCGGGCCGGCGAGGCCGCGCGCGTGCCCGCGGCTCCGGTCGCGCGCGGCGCGGGAGCACCGGACGGCCGGTTCGCCCGCGGCTCCGGAGCGCCCGCGCCCCGCGCCGGGGCCGCCCCGCAAGCCCGCTTCCCGCAGAACCCGGCACCCGCCCCCGGCGCCCCGGCCCGCCGCCCCCGGCCCGACCCCGGCGCGGCACGCCCCGACGGCCGCCCGGCGCACGACCACACCCCCGCGGTCCCGGCCCCCGCGGGCCGAGCAACGGCCCGCCTCCGCTGACCAGACCTCGCGGTTCGATGGCCTGGGAGGTGCGTGTGCGCGGGTGGAGCGAACGGACCGTTCGTCCCGTCCGGTTGGTCGGACGGTCCGTTCACTCACAGGTCGGCGCGTCGTCCCGGGGTTGGAGCGAGCGGACCGTTCGTCCCACTCGGTTGGTCGAGCGGTCCGTTCACCCGAGGGGCAGGCACGTCTGGAGCGGCGCGGGCCAGTGCGGGCTTTCGTGCGGAGTGAACGGACTTTTCGTCCCGTCCGGTTGGTCGGACGGTCCGTTCACTCGGGTCCGGCGGCTTGGTCGGTGCGCGCGGCGGGTGGAGTGAACGGACTCTTCGTCCCATTCGGTCGGTCGAGCGGTCCGTTCACCCGAGGGGTGGCGGGACGGCTCGGGGGTGAACGGACCGTTCGTCCCGTCCGGTCGGACGAACGGTCCGTTCACCCGAGGACGGTCGAGCGAGGGCGCGGTCGAGCCCGGTGGCCGGGCGGCCCGCACCTGCTCCGCCCGGCCACCGGGAACCACCCGGCGGCCGAATCGCCGGGTGGAATCCGGGTCAGTCCTTCGCGGCCCGATCGGTGGGCGTCCCCTGCAAGGCCTGGTTGCGGGCGCTGAACGAGCGGCCGAGCGCGGCGACCTCTTCCTCCATCTGGGGCATGATCTTGCGCAGCGACGGAGCCATCAGCTTGGCGACGAGCTTCGAGGACGGCAGGTTGCGCAGCCAGTGCATCAGCATGATCGTGCGCGGCACGTAGACCCGCCGGGAGCGGCGCTCCACGCCGTTGGCGAACGCGGTGCCGCACTTCTCGACCGTGGTGGTGGAGTGCATCGGCCACGGCAGCCGCTTGCGCATCTCGCTGTAGCTGCGCAGGTCGGTCTTCATGTCGCGCACCAGGTCGGTGTCGATCCACGACGGGTGCGCGGTGCCGACCGCGACGCCGAGGTGCTGGACCTCGGAGTGCAGTGCGCTGGCCAGCGCGTCGGCGCCCGCCTTGCTCGCGGTGTAGGCGGCCATGCCGCCGATCGGTGCGAACGCCGACAGCGAGGACACGACCAGGACGTAGCCGCGCTGCTCGATGAGGTGCGGCAGTGTGAGCCGCGCCGTGTGGAAGACGCCGTTGAGGTTCACGTCGACGGTCTTGGTGAACCCGTGCGGGTCGCCGTTGAGCACGGTGCCGAGCGGGGCGATGCCGGCGTTGGCGATCACCGCGTCGATGCGGCCGTGGGCGGCGACGGTGCCGTCGACGGCGGCCTGCAGCGAGTCGGGGTCGGTGACGTCGGCCTCGAACCAGGTGTGGCCGTCGCCGAGCTCGGCGGCGACGGCTTCGAGCTCGTCGGGTTCGAGCCCGATCAGGGACACCTTGGCGCCGCGGCGAGCGAGTTCCCGCGCGGTCTGCGCTCCGATGCCGCGAGCGGCACCGGTGATGAGGACGACTTTGCCGGACGTCGTTGACGGCATGCGCGCTCCCGATTTCCTGTGCGGACCTTCACCTACTCCGAAGTAGCCTACCGTCAGTAGCTTACTTTCGGTAGATCCAGCGCCGCGCCCGGAAACGGCCACGAACGACACGGGTGAACGGCCCGTTCGTCCAGCTCTACTGGACGAACGGTCCGCTCACCCCAGGCGGGAACCCGTGCAGCGGGGCGTGATCGCCGCGCCCGCCGGTCACCGCCGAAGCCGGGTGAACGGCCCGTTCGCCCAGCGGGATCGGACGAACGGTCCGCTCACTTCACCGGAAGTGCGCCGCCAGGGGAGTGCGCGCCGAGTCCGCACCGCGCCAGGTGAACCGCCCGCCGAGCCCGAGCGAACGGCCCGTTCGTCCAGCTGCATCGGACGAACGGGCCGTTCACTCGCGGGGTGCCGCGGTCAGAGGGCTTCGAGCTCGGCGCGCTCCGCGTCGTGCTCGTCGAGGGTGCGCTCGGCCAGGGCGCGCATCTGCTCGGCGGAGCCTTCCTGCAATTCGGATTGGGCGAGCTGCTCGGAGCAGTCGTAGAGCTCGGCCACCACCTGCTTGAACGGGGCGGTGAACTCGGTGCCGCGCGCGGTGCGCAGCTGCTCCACCAGGTCGGGGTGGGGGAGCCCGGACTGCTCGTCCTCCTCGGCGACCAGGTCCTCGGGCGCGCTGCCGGACGGGGCGCCTTCGACGGCGGTGAGCCAGGCGGTGAGCTCGTCGGCCTCGGCCTGCCGTTCCGGGGCGATGCGCGCCGCGAAGGTGGCGACCCGCTGCTCACCGGAGTCCTGGGCGAGCGAGGTGGCTTCGAGCAGCAGCTGGTGGTGCGCGAGCAGCCTGCGGGCGAACTCCTGGTCGGTGCCGGTGTGCGCGGCGTCCTCGGGCTCGTCGGGGGTGTCCTCGTCACTGGTCGCTTCGCTCATGTCCTCGTCGGCGGGCGGCGATCCGGGGGCGGGCGGTGGCGGCGCGGGCTGCTCCGCCGGGCCGCAGCCGGTGAGGACGAGTCCGCAGGTCAGCACGGCTCCGGCCAGCACCCGCAGCGGTGCGGGCGGTCCCGTCCGGTGGCGCCGCCGCGACCGGGGGGACCGATCGAACAAGGCTCGCTGCACGTCCGCCCTCTCCCGAAGCTGGTGATCGTCTCCGGCCGGTCGGTGGCCGGGCTGCCGGGGCCCAGGCTAACGATCGAGGACCCCGCGGTCGCCAGGGTGCGCCGACGCGGCGGCCGCCGCGCGGTGTCACCTGCCTCTCACCGCAGGTGACCTTGCGCGAAGCGATGACTAGGGTGGCTACGGCCCGGCCGCAGGAGCACGCGGCGGCCGGACTACTATCCGCAGACGGCAGCGATCGTGCCGGGCGCAGGCCACCTGATTCCTGGGCGCGTCGCAGCCGACGCGCCGACCCGACCGGGTCGGGCGGTCCCGCCAGCGGGTCCGCGCAATCACGAGGAACAGTGCAGGAGGCACCGTGACGGCCGTCGCGCCACAGCCGATAGCCACGCGCCCCTATCCGGCGCGCCAAACGGTCAAGGGGTCGTTCCTGGCGCGGATGTTCCGCACCACCGACCACAAGCAGATCGGCATCCTCTACCTCGTCACCTCGATCGCGTTCTTCATCGTGGGCGGGTTGATGGCGATGCTGATCCGCGGGGAGCTGGCCGTTCCCGGGATGCAGTTCCTGTCCCAGGAGCAGTACAACCAGCTGTTCACGATGCACGGCACGATCATGCTGCTGCTGTACGCGACGCCGATCCTGTTCGGCTTCGCGAACTACATCCTGCCGCTGCAGATCGGTTCGCCGGACGTCGCGTTCCCGCGGCTGAACGCGTTCGGCTACTGGCTCTACCTGTTCGGTGGGCTGGTCGTCGTGAGCGGGTTCCTGCTGCCGGGCGGTGCCGCGGACTTCGGCTGGTTCGCCTACACGCCGCTGTCGGACGCCCTGCACTCGCCGGGCCACGGCGCGGACTTCTGGGTCGCCGGGCTCGCCGTGTCCGGTCTGGGCACCATCCTCGGTGCCGTCAACATGGTCACCACCGTGGTCTGCCTGCGCGCACCCGGCATGACGATGTGGCGGATGCCGATCTTCACCTGGAACATCCTGGTCACCAGCGTGCTGATCCTGATGGCCTTCCCGATCCTGACCGCGGCCCTGATGGGTCTGCTGGCGGACCGGCAGCTGGGTGCGCACGTGTTCGACCCCGCCAACGGCGGCGTCATCCTGTGGCAGCACCTGTTCTGGTTCTTCGGGCACCCCGAGGTCTACATCGTGGCGCTGCCGTTCTTCGGCATCGTCTCGGAGATCTTCCCGGTGTTCAGCCGCAAGCCGCTGTTCGGCTACACCGGCCTGGTGTACGCGACGCTGGGCATCGCGGCGCTGTCCGTCGTCGTGTGGGCGCACCACATGTACGCGACCGGCGCGGTGCTGCTGCCGTTCTTCTCGTTCACCACGTTCCTCATCGCCATCCCGACCGGCATGAAGTTCTTCAACTGGATCGGCACCATGTGGCGCGGCCAGCTGACCTTCGAAACGCCGATGATCTTCAGCGTCGGGTTCCTGGCGACGTTCCTGTTCGGCGGTCTGACCGGCGTGCTGCTGGCCGCCCCGCCGATCGACTTCCACGTGTCCGACACGTACTTCGTGGTGGCGCACTTCCACTACGTGCTCTACGGCACGATCGTGTTCGCGACCTTCGCCGGGATCTACTTCTGGTTCCCGAAGATGACCGGTCGCATGATGGACGAGCGCCTCGGCAAGCTGCACTTCTGGCTCACGTTCATCGGCTTCCACACCACGTTCCTGGTGCAGCACTGGCTGGGCAACGAGGGCATGGTCCGCCGGTACGCGGACTACCTGGAGTCGGACGGCTTCACCGCGCTGAACACGCTGTCCACCGTGGGTGCGTTCATCCTCGGCGCCTCGATGCTGCCGTTCCTGTGGAACGTGTTCAAGAGCTACCGGTACGGCGAGATCGTCGACGTCGACGACCCGTGGGGCTACGGCAACTCCCTGGAGTGGGCCACGTCCTGCCCGCCGCCGCGGCACAACTTCACCGAGCTGCCCCGGATCCGGTCCGAGCGCCCGGCGTTCGAGCTGCACTACCCGCACGTCGCCGAGCGGATGCGCCTCGAAGCCCACGTCGGCCTCACCGGCAAGCCGCTGGCGCACGCCGCGCCCTCGGAGAAGGCCGCCCAGGCCGTCACGCCGCCCGAGCAGGGCGGGGACCGCGACGCCAGGGAGAAGTGACCGCACCCACCGGCGGCACCGCGGGAGCGCAACGTGATGTGCGCGCTATCGCCGCGCCACACCGCTGTGCCAAGGTGAGTCGGCTCTGAAGTACGAGCCCCGGCAGACCCCAGGTCTGCCGGGGTTTCTCGTGTTCCCGACCGGAAAGGAGTGCCGGCAGCCGTGAGCACGCCGAAACCCACCACCGTGCTGATCACCGTCACCGGGCAGGACAAGCCGGGGGTCTCCTCCGTGCTCTTCGCCGCGCTCACCGCGCACGGGGTGGACATCGTCGACGTCGAACAGGTCGTCATCCACGACCGCCTGGTGCTCGGCGTGCTGGTCTCCACCGGAGGCGACGCCGAACACCTCCAGGAAGCCGTCGAGCAGGCCATGGCCACCGTCGGCATGTCGGTGGACGTGCTGATCGGCGCCCCCGACGGGGACCCGGCGAAGCAGGCCGCCACGCACGTCGTCGTCGTGCTCGGGCACCCGGTGTCCGCGCGCAGCTTCACCGAGGTCGCGCGCCGCCTCGCCGCGATGAACGTCAACATCGACTCCATCCGGCGCGTCGCCGACTACCCCGTGACCGGGCTCGAACTTCAGGTCACCGCCCCCGACTCCAGCGACGAGATGGGGGCGCTGCTCACCTCCGAGATGGGCGACCTGTCCGCCGGGCTCGGCGTGGACGTGGCCGTCGAGCGGGCCGGGCTGACCCGGCGGGCCAAGCGGCTCGTCGTGTTCGACGTGGACTCCACGCTCATCCAGGGCGAGGTCATCGAGATGCTCGCCGCCAAGGCCGGCTGCGAAGAAGCGGTCCGCGAGGTCACCGAGCGCGCCATGCGCGGCGAACTGGACTTCGCCGAGTCGCTGCGGGAGCGCGTCGCCGTGCTCGAAGGGCTGCCCGCCACCGTGCTCGACGAGGTCGCCGCCGACCTCGAACTCACCCCCGGCGCCCGCACCACCGTGCGCACCCTGCGCAGGCTCGGCTTCCACACCGGCGTCGTCTCCGGCGGGTTCACCCAGATCATCGACCACCTCGTCGCCGAGCTCGGGCTCGACTTCAGCGCGGCCAACGAGCTGGAGGTCGTCGACGGCAAGCTCACCGGCCGCGTCCTCGGCGAGATCGTCGACCGGCCCGGCAAGGCCCGCGCGCTGCGCCGGTTCGCTGCCGAGTTCGGCGTGCCGCCCGGCCAGTGCGTCGCGGTCGGCGACGGTGCCAACGACATCGACATGCTCTCCGCCGCCGGGCTCGGCGTCGCGTTCAACGCGAAGCCCGCGCTGCGCGAGGTCGCCGACACCGCGCTGTCCCACCCGTTCCTCGACGCGATCCTGTTCGTGCTCGGCGTGACCCGCGCCGAAGTGGAACTCGCCGACGCCGAGGACGGCGTGCTGCGGCGCGTCCCGCTCGAAGCCTGAGCCGGAACCAGAACCACCCCGTGATCGTTCCTTCGAGTGGAGATCACGGATCGAACGGAGATGACCACGTGGACGAGGTGTCCTTGCGCATCGAGGCGGCGCCGGAGCAGGTCTACGACCTGCTCGCCGACATCACCCGGATGCCGGAGTGGAGTCCGGACCTGTGGCGCTGCAGCTGGCGCGGGAAGGTGCGGGAACCCGTCGTCGGAGCCCGGTTCATCGGCTTCAACAAGACCGGTTTCCCGACGCCGAACGTCATCGAGAGCGCCCAGCCCGCGTAGGAC